>NZ_JBFTLU010000086.1:0-12611 GCF_056396605.1 Pseudomonas sp. 05T35 | reverse complement strand
CACCTTGCACTGCATTTTATGGATAACCGTTAAACCTTGGAGGTCGGAATGAGCCAACTCCCCGACCTCCAAGCGTCTTTTTTCCGCCCGAAGATTACTCCAGCGACGTTTGCAGTACCTCAATCCATAACGCACCTTTTCCCGACGCCGCTTCACCGACACGTTTCAAGGCGCCGTTGTTGCTGATCGCGTAAGTGCCGACTTTTTCGCTTTTCTCACCCGTTACCAGCAACCAGCGCCCATTGGGTGAAAAAGCGATATTGCGTGGCTGCTTTTCTTCCACCGGATAGTTCTCGAGAAAGCTCAAGTTGCCTGTTGAAGGGTCAACCGCGAATGCCGATACCGAGCTGCTGGTGCGTTCGGTCATCAACAGTAGCTTGCCATCGGGCGAGATCCGCAGGTCCGCCGCCCAGATACGTGGTGTGGGGTCGTCCTTCAAGTCGTTGTTACGTGCATCACGCACCTCGCCGTGAGCCAGTTTCAAACGCTCGGGAATACCGTTGGCAACGGCAATCCGAGTCAATGCGCCAGTGCTGTCATTGATTGAAAACGCTGTGACCGTGCCGTTCATTTCACCGACCACATACAGGTATTTGCCGTTCGGGGAAAAGGCCAGGTGTCGAGGCCCGGTATTGTCCGGGACACTGATGTAGCCGCTGCCGATGGGGGTGAGCTCGCCGGTTTTGGCATCAAGGCGATATTGCAGCACCTGGTCCGCGCCAAGATTGCCTACGTAGGCAAAACGGTTGCTCGGGTCGGTGCGAACCGAATGCGCATGCGGGCCTGTCTTGTAGCTCAGGATGCTGGCAGAAGGCTGATAGAGCTTGTCGATGGCCTGAACGCTGACGGTGTCGGCACCGTAGGATGCACCGAGCAGATAGTGTCCTTTTCTATCGGTAGACAGGTAAGCCATGCTTTCTGCCAGTGGCGCTTTGGACAGCGGAGTCAGATGTCCGCTCTTGGGATCTATGCGGTAGCCCAGCACCTGAAACGGCTTGACCCGCAAGGCGGCAAACAACACTTCGCCGTCAGGGGTGATGGCCATGGGGTTGACCTGATCACCGGCGTTGACCTGTTCAATCAGACTCAACGCGCCGTTGTTCTGGTCAAGGCGATACTGGGAAATCAGACCGTCTCCCGGGCTCGAGATATAGGCAAAAGTGGCGGCATTGGCTTGCTGGCTGAGGCTGTAGACGACGGCAGCGGCCAAGAGAAGAGGTTTACTCACAGGTGATCCTTTATTTTTATGGTTGTGGTCTGTCATCCTATGACTATGCTCAAACAACATCAATCGCTGTTTTTCTCAGGCTGGAAAGAGATGTCGTGGCTAAGGCTCAGTGTTTGCTGGACTCGAGTCCGGTTCGATGTCATTCACGCAACCGCGAGTTTGAACCATTTCTAAACTCTCTCGCTCAAGAATTGTTATATGACGTCGTATCTATAATGTTCGACTGTGCTCGTTCTCACGAAAAAAATACATGCTCAGGGGCGGGTGAGTCGCTGGCGATGGTGTTGAAAATCGACCAGCCATTACCTGTTTGAAAACATCGCGCTGTTCTTTGCTACAGGCCTCGCGCTGTGGGTCGCCTTCCAGTTGGGCATCGATTTATTTACCTGACACCGAGCCACCGAGGGGACGCAACGTCCTCTYGGTGGCCACGCTTCAGTCAGTCACGGAACCCTGCGGTATTCTCCCGGCGAAACTGTCCACCAGGCTCGCCACCACCATCTCTCCCATCCGCGTGCGGGTCTGCAGCGTCGCACTTGCGCGATGAGGCTGCAGGACCACTTTCTCGTTGGCAAACAGTGTCTCGGGGACGTTCGGTTCATCGACAAACACATCCAGCGCCGCACCCGCGATCTCTCCAGCGGCCAGTGCCGTCACCAGATCGACCTCGTTGACCAGCTTGCCGCGCGCCACGTTGATCAGATACCCGTCCTTGCCCAGCGCCTGCAGCACCTCGGCATTGATGATGGCTTCCGCCTTGTCGGCAGCGGCCGCGAGAATCAGCGCATCAGTGTTGCTGGCCAGCTGCTTCAGATCGGCGATGAAGGTGTGGTTCACATCGCTCATCGGCTGCAGATCGGTGTAACTGATCGGGCAGCCGAACGCTGCGGCCCGGGTCGCCACTGCGCGGCCGACCCGACCCATGCCGACGATGCCGATGCGCATGCCAGACACCTGTCGCGCCAACGGTAACGGGGCCAACGGCGTCGGGCTATGGGGCCATTGGCCCGAACGCACGTAACGATCACTGGTGCACAGGCCTCGACACACGGCAATCAACAAGCCGATGGCCAGGTCGGCGACATCCTCGGTTAGCGCGCCGATGGTCKCCGTCACGCGGATCCCGCGATCCCGGGCGTAAGCCAGATCCACCGCATCGGTGCCGACGCCATTGACCGCCACCACTTCCAGTTTGGGTAATTGCGCCATCAGCGCCTGACTGATGCCGGTATGCCCGCCGGTGATCACCCCGCGAATGTTCGCGCCGTGTTCCTGCAAATAAGCCTGCTTGTCGGCCTGCTGGAAGTAACGTCTGACGGTGAACAGCTCATCGAGCCGCGCGTTGATTTCAGGGATCAGGATCGGGCTGAGCTGCAAGACTTCTGGCTTCATGTAAACCTCGCGTAACGGAATAAAAAGGCCGGTTCAACCGCGACCGGCAAACGGCATGGCACTGGCCATGACGGTCATGTTCAGGACGTTCGCCTCCAGCGGCAGACCGGCGATGTAGCGCACGGCATCGGCCACATGTTTGACGTCCACCATCGGCTCCACGGCGATGGTGCCGTTGGCCTGGCGCACGCCTTTGGTCATGCGCACCGACATTTCGGTCAKGGCGTTGCCAATGTCGATCTGGCTGCAGGCGATGTTGAATTCGCGCCCGTCCAGGGCCAGGGATTTGGTCAGCCCCAGCACCGCATGTTTGCTGGCGGTGTAGGCGCTGCTGAAGGGGCGTGGGGTATGCGCCGAGATCGAGCCGTTATTGATGATGCGGCCGCCCTGTGGCTGTTGCCGGCGCATCAGTCCGAAGGCACCACGGGCGCAGAGGAAAACGCCGTTGAGGTTAGTGTCGATCACGTTTCGCCACTGCTCGAACGTCAGTTCATCGAGCGGCACTGCAAGGGCGTTGACCCCGGCGTTGTTGAACACCACGTCGAGGCGTCCGTATACCTCGATGATGGTGGCAAACAGCGCGTCGACACTGGCCGGGTCGCGCACATCAGTGGGCACCGCCAACGCTGCGTGTCCCTCGCTGAGCGCCAATTCGACCAATGCCTGCAAGGGCTCCGGTCGACGTCCGGCCAATACCAGGGTGAATCCGTCTGCCATCAGGCCGAGGGCCACGGCGCGACCGATTCCGCTACCGGCGCCGGTGACCAGGGCCACTTTCAAAGGACTGGACATGTTGTTATCTCCCTTTTCAATTCACGAGGGCGTGTGCCGGGTTCAAGGTCGCTTGCCGACGCGCATTTCCAGTTGGCCGACGCCGTCAATCCCGGCGTTAATGATGTCGCCTGGCTGCAGTACATCAACACCTGCCGGGCTGCCGGTCATGATCAAGTCACCGGCTCGCAGCGCTACTGACCGAGAGATTCGGCTGATGATTTCACTGACCGACCAGATCTGGCTGTCGAGTCTGTCGCGCTGGCGCTCTTCGYCGTTGACGTTCAACCACAAATCGCCATCCGGCTGTCCCGTGCGAGTCACCGGCACGATGGCGGTCATCGGCGCGGCGCCGTCGAATACCTTGGCACCTTCCCACGGCAAACCATTGCTTTTGGCCGCGCGCTGGACATCACGACGGGTCAGATCGAGACCGGCGGCATAGCCCCAGACATAGGCCAGCGCCTGACTCTCCGGAATATTGGCGCCGCCTTCACCGATGGCCACGACCAATTCGATTTCGTGGACAAACTCTTCGGTCAACGGCGGGAAAGTCACTTCACCCGCCGCATCCACCACGCTGCTCGCCGGTTTCATGAAGAACACTGGCGGCTGGCGGGACTGGTCTTGGGTGTCTGGCCAGGGGTAGTTGCGGCCGACGCAAAATACCCGGCCAACGGGAAAGCGCTGCTGGCTGCCGGCAACCGGCAAGGTCACAGGCAAATCCGGGGTGAAAACGTATTCGGTCATAGTCATTTTTGTAGTGGTCCTGTTGGAAGCATCAGCCTACGGCGGCTTCGTTTTGCGAAGTTGGACGAAAGCCGCCTCGTGTTGGAGAAAAACGCTTTTCTGCGTTTAGCGTGCCTTGAGTTCGATGCGATACAAGCGGCCGAGCAGCAACGAATAGGACAAGGTGCCGACCAGCGCCACGCCGCCGATGAACCAGAAGGCATAGGCAAACGAGCCCGTCGCGTGAACGATGCCGCCAATCACGATCGGGGTAACGATCCCGCCAATGTTGGCGGCCAGGCTGGTGATCCCGCCGGTCAGCCCGATCAATTCCTTGGGCGCGACTTCCGATACGGCCGCCCACGACGACGAAGCGATTCCCTGGGCAAAGAAGGCCATGGTCAGCACGGCAATGCAGATCACGTTTGAATCGGTGAAATTCACCAGCACGATCGACATCCCCAGCATCGATCCGACCACCAAGGGCAGCTTGCGAGCGAAGGACATTGAGTAACCACGGCGTATCAGCAAGTCGGAGACGATGCCGGCCAGCAGAATGCCGACCGTTGCGCCCACGAACGGCAGCACGGCGAAGATCCCGGCCTTGATCATGGTCAGCTTGCGTTCCTCGATCAGGTACGTCGGGAACCAGGTCAGGAAGAAGTACAACGCCGAGGTGCTGGCGAACTTGCCGATGCAAATCGCCCAGATCTGCCGATAGCTGAACAGCTCGGAGATCTGCCGCCAGTTGAACCGGGTGCGTTCCTGGCTGCTCTTGACCAGTCCACCTCCGGCTTCGATGTACTTCAGCTCTTCCTGGCTGACGTTCTTGCAGCTCAGCGGATCGCGATACAGGTAGAGCCAGATCACACCGAACACGATTCCGAGGATGCCAGTGCTGTAAAACACATGGCGCCAGTCATAGGTCGTGGCCAGCCATAACAGCACGCCGGTAAACAGTGCCGTGCCCAGATACTGGCCGCACACGTAGATGCTGCTGGCCAAACCCCGCTCGCGGGCGGGGAACCATACCGTCACCGCACGGCTGTTGGCCGGGAACGCTGGAGCTTCCATGGCACCGACAGCCAGGCGCAGCCCGAACAGCGAAGCGAATCCTGTGGCCAGGCCTTGGCACACGGTGACCGTCGACCAACTGATCAGCGACACCCCGTAAGTGAACCGGGAGCCGAAGCGATCGGCGATGAACCCGGCGGGAACCAAGGCGAGTGCGTAGGTCCAGGCAAACGCGGAAAAAATCAGGCCCATTTCTATCTTGTCCAGACCCAGCTCCTTGGCCATGAACGGTGCGGCAATCGAGATGTTCACCCGATCGATGTAGTTGATGATGGTCGCAATCAGCAGCAACGACAGCATGAACCAACGCCGACGCGTCGGCAGTCGTTGTGGCAGCAGGGCGTCCCGGGCGCCAGCACTCACCGACGGCGCGGTGGACGGGGAGGTTTGCGAGTTCGACATGAGTAGGCCTTTTTATTGTTAGTAGAATCGAGGTGTTCGCGCGCAGCCGAAGCCGTTGCCCCCAGTCCCGGGGCAGAGCAATCGCTACTTGAATGAGAGGCGCGGAGAGCTACTGTCAGGCGCTCAGATACGCCTTCGGACGGGCTCGGTCGGGGGAGGGTTGGTGAGGGAGAAAAGCCGGTTCATCACGTGCGCACCTTTTGATTGTTTTTGGAAGGTTGGGCTGCATTGACTGTCACAGTGGTCGTACAACCTCTCAAAATCAACGGAGGCGTTAGATCGTTTTTTCTCCTGAAAAAGGCGATTAATGCAGGTGTCCAAGAAAAATCACATCAGCACGTTTCTTCAGCTCTGCCTAATGTGCTTCATAAGCTATTGTTTATTAATGATTAATTAAAATTGTGTGTACGTTGTTTTTTTGGACGGACGATACATCACACACGGATAAAAATAATTCTCTGTATTTCGGTGTCATCCGATGACTTGTTGAACCCTGCGCTATCCGCCTTCACAATCACCGCAGTCGCCGCCTGCATCGCGGCGCGACGACAACCTGCCCATGTACCTGTCGAGGATCCTCAGGCGATGTCGTCACCGAGTCGAGTACCCACTTACGTCATGCAGCAACGCAGCGAATTGACAGACTTTTACATCCGCGACAAAAGGGGCCGGCGCGCCGAAACCAGCCCGCATCGCCATGAGTATTTCCAGATCCAGGTCAACCTCGGTGGCGATACCGTGCAGCACATTGGCAATGTCGAACGCCCGTTTCCGCGCAACACGCTGGCCTTCATCCTGCCGCATCGCGTGCACGTGATTCCGCATCCGGAAGACAGCAATTTCATGGTGATCAATTTTTCCCAAACCTTCCTGCTGCCGCATTTGCAATGCGACCCGATGGACCTGGAGGAGGTCTCGATTTTGCTGGCACCCGAGTTGTCGCCGTTCCGCTTCCAGGAACATCTGGATTTCATTCTGGGCGATGAGGACTTCCGCAAAGTCTGTGGCTTGATCGAACAGATGCGAGTCCTGGATGAGAACCGTCAGTTTGGCTCCCGCGAGATGCTCAAGGGGTTGTTGCTGCAACTGGTGGGGAGCGTTTGTGCCTTGTATGCCGAACCGCTCAAACGATTGGCCGAAGAGAATGCCGCCGAAGTCAGCCGGCGAGACGCGCTGAGCAGGATGTCCGAATACTTGCGCAAGAATATTGCCGACCCCGATCTGAACCTGATCAAGGTGGCTGCTGCGACCTACCTGTCACCGACGTATCTGACGCACTGGTTGCGCAAGGAAATCGGCAAGACCTTCACTGAGCTGGTGCTCGAGCGCAGGATGCACGCGGCACGCAATTATTTGCTCAATGGGACACGCCCGGTGGGGGAGGTGGCGAGGTTGTGCGGTTTCGCTGACGAGGCTTATTTCTCCCGACGCTTTCGCCAGATCCACGGCCAGCCACCCGGGCAATTCAGACGCCAGCAACTCAATCCCGATACTCCGCAATCACCGTCCAACACGTGATCGACAGCGGTGGGTGAGGTGGCAGTAGATACCGAGGTCGATCCGGGCGCACCGGATTGGCCTCTTTCGGTTCGGAAATCGACATCAGGTACCGAGGCAGAGTGCTTCGTCCGGTCGTGTCTTGCCGCCAGCGGGTTCGGCGCCTAATGTTAAAGAGTAGGCACCAGGCAAGGGAGGAGGTCGTATGCGCTGTGCAAACTGCGGATTCGAGAATCCTTCCGGGGCCAGCTGCTGTGAAGCGTGTGGCGCCAAGCTGTCTCGCAGCTGTCCGCGCTGTGCTCACGAGGCGGGCCTGTCTGCCAAATTCTGCAGTGAATGTGGTGCATCGCTGACCGAAGAGCCTGCTGCGTCATCACTGCACTCGCGGCCTGTTTCAGAGCCTTCTTCAGAGCCCATTCATTACACGCCTCATCATCTTGCCGAGCGCATCCGCGCCGAACAGGCGGCTATGGAAGCCCGGGGCGAGACCGCTGGCGAACGCAAGACCGTTACGGCGCTGTTTGCCGACATGGCCGGCTCCATGGCGCTGATCCACAACCTCGATCCGGAAGAGGCCCAAAACCTGATCGAGCCGGTCATTGCGCTGATGATGGAAGCCGTCCACTACTACGAAGGCTACGTGGCCAAGTCGCTGGGCGATGGCATTCTCGCGCTGTTCGGCGCCCCCATCGCCCATGAAGATCATCCGCAGCGGGCGCTGTATGCGGCGTTGCGCATGCAGCAGGCGATACGTCGACATAGCGACCGCATTCGTCTGGAGAAAGGCATTCCGCTGCAAATCCGTGTTGGCGTCCACACCGGAGAGGTCGTCGTGCGTTCGATCCGCACGGACAATTTGCACACCGATTACGATCCGGTCGGGCACACCATCCATATTGCGTCCCGAATGGAGGGCATCGCTGCGCCATCGTCGATACTGGTGAGCGAGTCCACCCACAAGCTGGCAGAGGGCTATTTCGAGTTCAGGACGCTGGGGGCCACCCAGGTCAAAGGCATCCCCGAGCCGCTCGTCGTGTACGAGGTGCTGGGTGTCGGCGCGTTGCGCACGCGCCTGCAACTGGCGGCACATCGCGGACTGGCCAGATTCGTCGGCCGCCAGGTAGAGCTGGACCACCTGCAGCAGGCGCTCGATCAGGCCAAGGCGGGCCACGGACAGGTCGTCGCGGTGGTGGGCGAGGCCGGGGTCGGGAAGTCGCGGCTGTTCCATGAGTTCAAGGAACGCTCGCGGCGCGGCTGTCTGGTGCTGGAGACGTTCTCGGTATCGCACGGCAAGGCTTTTGCCTATTTCCCGCTCATCGAGCTCCTGAAAAGCTATTTTCAGATCACTGCCCTGGACGATGAGCGGCGGTGTCGGGAAAAGGTAATGGGCAAGGCCCTGACGCTTGAGCGCAGTTTCGAGGACCTCGTGCCCTACCTGCTCTATCTGCTGGGTATTGGCGAACACAGTTCGGCGCTTGCGGAAATGGATCCTCAGATCCGGCGCGATCGCATTTTCGACGCGATTACGCAACTTCTGGCGCGCGAGAGCCGCGATCAACCGATCGAGCTGCTGTTCGAGGACCTGCAATGGCTGGACCGCGAGACCGAAGCATTCCTCGCGTGCCTCATCGACCGCGTGGCGAGTGTCCCGATCCTGCTCCTCGTAAACTACCGGCCCGAGTATCAGCCTGCATGGACGCGCGCGGGTCATTGCAGCCAGCTCCGGCTCGAACCGCTGGGCCCGGCCGAAGCCCAGGGACTGCTCGCGGCACTGCTTGGGGACGATCCCACTCTCGTCCCCCTCAAACAGCTCATCCTGGAGAAGACGGAGGGCAACCCCTTCTTCATGGAGGAAGTGGTCCAAACGCTGGTCGAGGAGAAATCGCTGCTTGGCGAACCCGGTCGTTACCGGATCGAGCAAACTCCAGCCGCGCTGCATATTCCCACCACCGTGCAGGGCGTGCTCGCCGCCCGTATCGACCGGCTCCCCGTTGCGCAGAAGGAATTGCTGCAGACGCTCGCCGTCATCGGCAAAGAGTTTGCGTTCAGTCTGATCCAGCGCATCTATGATGGGCGGGGCGCTCGGATGGGCGACGATTTGCGCGACCTGCTGGGCCGACTGGAAGTCGCGGAGTTCATTTACCAGCGGCCCGCATTTCCGGAGGTGGAGTATTCCTTCAAGCATGCGCTGACCCAGGAGGTCGCTGGCTACTCGCTACTCACGGAACGGCGTAGTGCACTGCACGAACGCACGGCGCAGGCCATCGAGGCACTGTTCCCCAACCGTATCGCAGATTACTGCAGCGAACTGGCGCACCACTACAGGCTGAGCGGCAATGTCCCGAAGGCCGTGGAGTACCTGCAGCGTACCGGGCAACAGGCCCTCCAGCATTCCGCCCATCTCGACGCAATGCGTCACCTCGGCGCGGCGCTGGAGTTGCTCAAACATTTGCCCGACACGCCCGCGCGTGCTCATCAGGAACTGACGTTGCTGCTCTGCCTGGGACCGGCCTTGATGGCCGTGCGAGGCTATGGTGCGCCCGAGGTGGAGGCCACCTATACCCGTGCACTGGCGCTATGCGCGCAAGTAGGTGACGACTCGCTTTTTCCTGCGTTGCTGGGGATGCGGACTTACTACGAATTGCGTGCGCAATACTCAACGGCATGCGAGCTGGGTGAACGATTGCTCAGTGCTGCGCAAACTACGCAGGATCCGGATTTGCTCGTGGAAGCCCATGCGGCACTCGGGGCGACATTGCTTTTCCAGGGTGATCTGCGCAACGCCCTTGAACACCAGGAGCGGGCGCGCGTCCTCTACAACCCGGACCGTCATCGCACGCTTGTCATTACATACGGCATGGATCCGGGCTACTCCCTGACATATTCGGCCTGGTGCCTTTGGTTTTTGGGGTTCCCCGATCAGGCAAACATGCGCGGCCGGGAGGCCCTTGCTCTGGCCAATAAGATTTCCGACCCGTTCGGCTTGGCCTTCACCTTGTCGGCTACATCGGTACTGGGACAGGTTCGGCATGACGTACGACTCGCCGAAGAGTGCGCTGATGCCGCCATCAAGCTTTCACTCGAACGAGGGTTTCCGTTTTACTTGGCGTGGGGGAATATCCTCCAGGGTTGGGCTTGCACTGAACAGGGAAACGTTGACGAGGGAATCACTCAGATAACCGAGGGTATTGCCACTTACCAGGCAGCCGGAGCAGAGCTTGGATGCTCCTATTTTCTGGCCCTGCTGGCCGCAGCACACGGGTGCGCCGGGCAACCGCAGGCGGGATTGAATATCGTGACCGACGCTCTGGCTATGGTGAACAGAACAGGTGAGCACTTTTACGAAGCAGAGCTGTATCGGCTCAAGGGAGCTCTTACCCTCCAATGCCATGGCGAAGACAGACAGGATTCTTCCGTGCAGCAGGAAGCGCAAGCATGCTTTCAAAAGGCGATCTCGGTCGCTCGACAACAAGGGGCAAAGTCACTCGAGCTACGAGCCACAGTGAGCCTTGCTCAGCTATGGGAAGCGGGAGACAGGGAGGCGGCCAGGCAAATGCTGGCCGACATCTATAGCTTCTTCACCGAAGGCTTCGACAGCGTTGATTTGCTACAAGCCAAGGCGCTGCTCGATGCGTGGGCACCAAACGTGGGGTGAGCGACCAAGAATGATCATGAAGAACGGAACGCGTCGGGACGGTGAAGAGCGTAAGCCGGTCGCGCTGGCTTTGCAGGGCGGCGGGATGCACGGCGCGTTCACCTGGGGCGTGCTCGATCGGTTGCTCGAGGACGGCAGGCTTGCCATAGAAGGGGTGAGCGCAACCAGTGCCGGTGCGATGAATGCCGTCGTGCTGGCCTATGGCATGCTGCAGGGGGGCGCGGCCGGCGCACGCGAGGCGCTGCATGATTTCTGGTCCGCCGTGGCGCTGTCCGCCGAGCGTCGTAACCCGTTGCGTTGGACGCCATGGCTGAAAGGGACGCATAGTTTCGGGCTGGACCATTCACCCATGTATGCGTTCGCGGACATGGCGCTTCGTCTCTTCTCACCTTACCAGTTCAATCGCCAAAACCTGAATCCGCTACGAGAGGTGCTGGAGGAACAGGTCGATTTCGCCGCCTTGCGAAAGCAATGCCCGTTCCACCTCTATCTGTGCGCGACCAATGTCGAGACGGGGAAGATACGCATCTTCTCAGACGAGGACGTCTGCGCCGAAGCGGTGCTTGCTTCGGCCTGTGTGCCGACATTGTTCCAGGCGATCACGATCGACGGCCAGCACTACTGGGATGGCGGCTATATGGGAAACCCGGCCATTTTTCCGTTGATCTACCACTGCATTACGCGCGATGTGGTGATCGTCCACATCAACCCGCTCGTCCGCCCGGGCGTGCCCATTACCGCTGCCAGCATCCTTAATCGCATCAATGAAATCAGCTTCAACTCGTCGCTGATGCGTGAGATGCGCACCATCGCCTTTGTCACCGACCTCATCCAGCAAGGCAAGGTCGATCGCGACGAGATGAAGGAGATGCTGATCCATTCCATTCGGTCCGATGAAGCAATGTGCGCGCTTAGTGTGTCCAGCAAGTACAACGCGGGCTGGGACTTCCTTTGCGGACTGCGCGACAACGGACGACGAGAGGCCGAGGCGTGGCTCACGGAGAACTACCGCAATATTGGCGAACGGTCGAGCATCGACATCCGACAGGAATTTCTTTGAACGCTGGCATGAGACGGGAAAAGGTTGCTGCTGAGCCTGCTAAAAATAAAGCTCGGCCGGCCCCGGCATTTCCATGCTTCGGGGTGCCAGGATCGCAACAGCGCAGCAGATCGCGCATTGAACCCGGTGGTGCGGTTGCACATTGGCCTGGAAGATGTCGATGCCTTGACCGAGGATTTACTGCGCGGGTTCACTGCCGCAACGTAAGCCCGAGGTGTCTCGAAAGCTAAAATGGGGACAGCTGGTTTGAGAGTTTTAAAAAATGGATCTCTGAAAAGAGATCCATTTTTTTTGGCCCAAAGAAAAGTCTTGCTTGGATTGATCCCTCTACATTCCCTGAAAACACTCCAGACTTTTGTCGGCTTCTTGTGCGCGGATAGTCAGGTCGGCGCGGGTAACCGCCATGCCAGTGATCGACTCCAGAATGGAGTAGATCGGTTGATGCTCGATTTCAGCCCAGGCTACGCAGGCCAATTCAGCGGGTAAATGGCTGCGTCCCAGTGTGATGGGCTCGTAATCGCCGCGTTGAATTTCTTCGAGCAACYGATGGGCGATCTGTTCGATGGTGACACACTGATCTGGTCGCGAAAGCTRCATCAGGAATTGGGGGGGCGCCCAATGCATCCGTCTGTGCCTTGGTGGCGCACGGATCAAGGGGGCTGGACCTCGGCGCTGTTTCTGATGTTGTAAACGTTTATGCGGCAGCGGCGGGGCTTCTCGGGCCCGCCCCGGTCCGCGACGTAATCGTCGCTCGCTCGACGACTGCTGAGTCACTCATAAGCAGTCGCCCAGCGGCTATAGGT
>NZ_JBFTLU010000085.1:0-12693 GCF_056396605.1 Pseudomonas sp. 05T35 | reverse complement strand
GGCAACCGCTGCATTGGTAACTTTCCATGGTATCCAGCGTGGTAACCACTGGCCGGGTTCGCACCAGCTTTGCGTAAGAGGGTGCGAACCAGAAGTGCGAACCTCGGTGCGAACTTCGCCGGCACRCACCCGCCAATGCGTACCAATCGTGCGTACCTGGCTGCTTACTGCGGTCATGAGCCTATGCTGACGCTCACCAATCGGTCAGGTGCCTGTCAGGTATTCACGCAGCTCTCAGTGCGTGAAATCACTGCGTGAAGGGCTGCGTGAGACTTTGACGGGGCAGAGCTTCGCGCAAGGACCAATGCGCGACGGACGTGCGCGAAATACAGCGCGAAAACACGCCGATACGCGCTTGACGCGGGTCTTCCGTGGGGTTGTTTTCGCAAAGGGGCATTTGATGCGTCCGTGACCAGGAGGAAGTGGCCACCGCACCTGGTCACCAGCTACCACAGGGAATGCCATATTTCTCGATGTAGCGCTTTGTTTTTTCGCCGATCTTATAAGCGTATTGACCTTCGGTTTTACCCTGGCTAGGCCCTAGAGGCTCAATCTCTGCTTGAGCGTGAGCAACCTTGATGGGATGGTGGCATGAGTCTCTGACCCATACTTGCACGATGCCTGAGTGGATACTGGCGGCTTTCGACCCAGGCTGTGTGAAAACGCATGCACCGTTTTGTAGTCTGCGTTTCTACGTAAAATCTGTCGGCTGTTGGTTAGTCAGCAGACCGAAAATTTACGTAGGAACGCGACTTTCGTTCCGATTCTGAATGTCAGACGCGCTCTAAAACGTTTTCACACAGCCTCGACCCATAGCGGACGATTATCCAGTATCAGCCTTGGAATCACTGTCAGTCTCGCGAATAACTTCAGCTAACATAACCCACCTTCTGGATTTGCGTTGTATACCCATAGATACAGGATAAGGACATTGCATGACTGATGAGTTGATGACGACAGCAGTATGCTGGGAGATGGATGCAAACGCGTCGGTGAGTTTTGCGTACACCGCTAGAGACCTTTTCTATTTCTGCCCCAATCCTCGATGCCTTGTCGAAGTGGTGCCAGCAAAAATCAACAACGTATTTTTTAGAGCTCCGGAATCCCATGTATCTGGTTGCATAAACGAAAAGAAAAAAACAACGGCGTCCTCAATCCCCGTCGTGCCTATGCAAAGACACTCGCCTCCGCCGCCGCAGATCATCCCAAGCCATCTGGGCGCAATTGCGAAAGGACACAAGGCTACCAAACCAACCCTGGCTCAAATGCGTTCGCTTGCTATGCAGATCCAGGCCGCCCCGGCGCTGCATCCTGGTACCTTGCGTGAGGTCGTTGATGCTTGGTGGTTAATGAGTAAGATCGATCGCCGGCAATGCCCGCTTCACATCGCGGCCCGGGCGCTGACTTACTTCGACGCCTTTGGTCAGTTTGGCGTCGCAAGCAGGGACATTGCATCGTTGGAGTGTGAACGCATCATCGCTTTCGGCCAGGCTTCGGTAACACTTTTCAAAAACACCTTTTCTGTCACGACATGGCGCAAGTTCAATGCTGGCGGCAAGTCCCTGCCGATCAAGGTCAGAGTAAGGTCTGGCGATCCTGATTTTGCGTATCTGGCGCCTGGTCAACACGTGACGCTGTTTCTGCACGGCGTCACCCCCGCCCCCGACAGCCAGCAAAAATATTTCGAAATGCAGACCTCCAACGCTTACAACGGGTTTGTTATTAAGCCCATGCTCACGTGACAGAACACGTGCCCCTCGTGATTCAGGCTGTCGGGTGCCGACAAGAGCGGTCTTGCATACCGATGTTCACCAGCGCAAACATCTTCCACGACGCAGGCGCCAACCTTTGGTGGCCTGCTACAAGTCATCAGCAAACTCAGGTCTGCACGCTCAGAAGCGTTCGCTTATTTCTGTTTTCTGCCGCTCACTTTTTCAACGTGTATTTCTCAAAGTGGGATGGTCGGTCACCAGGCAGGGTGGTTACAGGTCGATCTGGTCAGCGCCACCGGCTTAGCAAAACTTAACATCCGGTTGATGCGAAAACCTGACAAAACCTGACATTGGAAATGCGGTATTGGGGCTTGGCCCACCCGTCAGCCATCTAACTATTGTCAGGTTGGAGGGCTCTGGGCGATGCTATTTGGCGAGCAGGTTGCCGTGGAGTGTCAGCGGTAAATGACGTTAGATCGTTGGTCATATGGAATAGGCTTCACCAACGCCGGCCCGTTTTGGACCGAAGCGAACTATCATCAGTGCCGCATCGTTGCCCTTTCAGTCAGGATTGAGCGAGTTGGTTATGTTCTCAGTGTTCAAACGCGGACTGGGTTCGTCCGTTGTGCTTTTCAGCGTGCTGATATTTACGAGTCACACCTATGCTTCTGCGGATCTCAACACAATCGAGCGCGCTGCTTTGCTCGGTAATGCTGATGCGCAGTCTCGCTTGGGCGTGCGCTATGAAAAAGGTGATGGGGTTGCCCAAGACATGGCGCAAGCCGTGGCCTGGTATCGCAAGGGAGCGGAGCAAGGTAATGCTTATGCCCAGTCCAACCTGGGGCGGTTGTATCTGCAGGGTATAGGTCTGGAAAGAGACGCAACGCTAGCAGCCCTCTGGTCTCGTAAAGCCGCCGAGCAGAACGAGCCTGTAGCACAGTCCAATCTAGGGTTTCTATACGACCACGGCGAGGGGGTAGAGAAGAACATCCCGCAAGCAATAGCGTGGTATACAAAGGCTGCCGAGCAGGGGAATGCGGTTGCACAGTTCAACCTTGCCGTACATTACGATCAAGGCGATGGCGTGACGCAGGACCTGCAAAAGGCGTTCACCTATTACCGTAAGGCGGCTGAACAAGGCGCTGCCAATGCCCAGTGCCAACTGGGTGCGATTTATCAGTACGGTCGTGGCGTGCCGAAAAACATCAATGAGGCTGCCCATTGGTATGCGCTGTCAGCTGATCAGGATTACCCGGCGGCCCAATACAGACTCGGCATTCTGTACGGAATGGGTGAGGGCGTCCCTCAGAGCCATGTTGAGGCCGCTTCGTGGTACTTGAAAGCCGCCAAACAGGGAGACGCATCGGCGCAATTCAACCTGGCTGTACAGTACGCCAACGGTGAGGGTGTTACCCAGGATCAGGATAAGGCCGTGTATTGGTATCGGCAGGCCGCCGACAATGGAGTGGCCTTTGCCCAGCACAATATGGGCGTTTTCTATGAGCGCGGTACCGGCGTGGGGCGCGACTTAGTTGAAGCCGCCTCGTGGTATCGCAAGGCTGCTGAGCAAGGTAATGCAAGGTCCCAGTTCAACCTGGGGCTGCTGTATGTGAAAGGTGAAGGTGTCGCAAAGGATTATTCCGCCGCTGCTAAATGGTTTCGTCTGTCTGCCGAGCAGGGCGAGGATGGAGGACAGGCAAGTTTGGGAAATCTTTACTTCATGGGTGAGGGGGTACGTAAAGATCGAGCCCAAGCTCATTTCTGGTGGAAAAAGGCAGCGGATCAGGGGAACAAGGAGGCTCAGGCTGTTCTTGAAAGGTTTTGATGGGTAGGTTGATGCGCCAGGCGACTCCTTGACGCATATCCCTGTGATAAATGGTAACCGTGCTAGATGGTTACTTTTAGTGGTTACCCCGGTGGTTACCGCATCAGTCGGACGAGTGGCAAGCGGTGGATACCAGAGTGGATACCGCCCGATCTGGGCAGCGCCAGCAACCTAACAAAACCTAATATTCGGCTGACACGAAAACCTGACATTGGAAACGCGGTATTGGGGCTTGGCCCACCCGTCAACCTGTTAACTATTGTCAAGGTGGGGCCGCTGGATGACTCCGTAACGGAGATCCCTTTGATGGATGGTAACCAGGCGGGGTGGTTACTTTTGGTGGTTACCTGAGTGGTTACCACACTGGCTAGAGAGCTCCGTAGTTAGCGAGATAGGCGCATGGTCTAAGGGGCTGTCTACGGGTATGAAACGGCCGCCCGGAGAGCGGCCATAGTCAATCGCTCTACATCTGGTCCTCAGCATAAATCGCCGCGCTGATAATTGCCCCGCCCACCCGACGTTTGCCGAAGCAGAGCGGGACCGGGTTACCCGAGGCGGTGGTGTTCCTGGCACTACCAAAAGCATAGCCAGGGGTGTTTTCAGGGGCGGCGCTGGTCTTTAGGCCGCCGGCCTGGGGACTGAGCATTTGGATGACGCCGCCCGCGACCATTCCTACACCTGTTGCAAACAGAGCAGCAGATACCGGCGGCGCCCAAAGGGAGAGGAAGGAAGCGGCGATTAGCAGCGCGCCTACAACAGTCTGCAACACACCAGCCCGCTTGCTGCCGACGATCACCGGCGCAATCACAATGTCGCCTTCGCCATGCAGTCTGAGCTCATTCTCCCCGACGTTCTTTTTCCCTAAGAACACCGCGAACTCAAGTCCCCTTGATTTCGCGTTCGATAGAAAGCGCTCGAAGCCTGGCAGCTGCACACAAAGCGCTTTGATGGTCTCGGCAGGGGTGCGCACGGCGAGCTGGTAAGACTTCCCAAATTGGCGCAACTGGCCATAGAGCTTGATGGTTCTGATCTGGTTGTACTGTGAGGCGTTCATACCTGGTCCTCTGCGTAGATTCCCGCGCTGATGATTGCACCACCCCAACGCCTATGACCGATGCAGAGAGGCACCGGATTACCGCTTGCTGTGGTGTTCTTGGCGGAGCCAAATGCATATCCCGGATGATTTTCTGGGGGAGCACTGGTTTTAAGGCCTTGGGCCTGGGGGCTGAGCATTTGAATAACGCCGCCGGCGACCATGGCAATACCTGGGGCGAGTGTCGCTCCATTGGTAAACGGACTGGCGATAATCAGCGCGACACCAATGATGGTCTGCAGAAGCCCGGCGCGCTTGCTGCCACAAACCACCGGCACAATGCGTATTTCCTTCGCGTCGCCCAGCGCCAGTTCCTTTTCGTCGACGTTCCTACGGTTCCGAAAAATCGCAAACTCAAGCCCCATCTGTTTCGCAGTTGCGAGATACCGTGCGAAGCCTGGATGGTTTACGTCGATCGCCTTTACCGCCTCGCGCACGTCGCCGGTCGACAACTCGTAAGTGTGTTCACGCCCGAACAACTTCGCGGCCGAACCGCTGAGCAAGATTCGAGTTTTGCTGCCGTAGTTGGTGGTCATTGCCATCGCTTTTACTCCGGTGCGCCCGTGGCGCTGTTGGTGGGCACGTCGACACGCAGTTGCATCGCCAGGATCATTCGGGATGCCATTGCGTCGTCACGAATAGCCTTCTCGCGTTGCGGATTTGGGTTCCAGGCTGAGCAATGAATGGCCTGATAAGCGCGAGCCCCGCGGAAAGTCCCACGCAACAGATCGGCCGAGATCCTGGCCTCGCTCTCGCTGAAGAAGGGCCCGTCTATGGTCACCTTCTGGCCGTCGCGGAGGTGCTGGACCTCCCAGACGACATACCCTCCGATCACTCGCGCATCGCTGGAAAAATCTAAGGTCTTGCACGCCTCTGCGAAGCGCTCTTGGTGTGTGGGCGGTTGGCTCGCTGTATTGCTGCCTTGGTCTGTCATGTACACCTCTGGCGTTGGTGATGGGCTGATGCCCGGTTGTGTTGCTCTGTGTGTCGCGACACGTTTTGCGAATTACGAAAACGTGTCGCGTACCGATGGGGTCATTTGCCGACGAGGCGCAGGTCGGGCGGCAGCCTTGGGCCGAATGGCGCACCAGGCGCGAACGGGTCGGGCAGAAGGTGCTCTGGGCATTCCCTGATGAAATTCATGGTTGCGAGTCGGCAGGCGTTGAACAGCGGTGCGTCGTTCCATTCCTGACCTCGGCGGGCGGCGCTGTCCTCCAGTGCGTAGGCGAACACCAGATCGGCCAGGCTGGCCAAGCCCTCCTTGCGCGCTGTCTCGCGCTCCACGGTATTGATCGCCAGCAGGTCGCACAGCCGATCGAAGCCAAGCCCGTTGGCCAGCCCCTCGGTATCCAGCACCAGCGAGCGCCCGAACCCGACGAGCACTGTGCGGAGGTCGTCCGACTCCACGCGACGGTGGTCGGCGGCCCGTTGCTCGAGCTCGGCGATGGTGCTGGCGGTGAATGGCAGGTATTGGCGCAACTTGCTGGCCTTGCGGCGGATGGCCCGGCGCTCGTCGCGGATCGAGTCAAGCCGCGCACCGAAAGCGCGGCAGATCCGCCGGGTGGTGATCAGGCTAGTGCTCATGCTGGCGCCGGGTTTCCTGGCGATGTCGACCAGGGCAATGACGAGGCTGGTGCTCATTGGGCTTTCTCCATGGGCGTTGAGTCGTAAGCGGCGCGCAGGTCAACGCCAGCCGAGCAGTGGCGGCCGGTGGGCGCGTAGCAGGAGCGGCAAACCATGATGTGGTTGAGGTACTGGTCACGGGCCTGTCGCCACTCAGGTGTGGCCGTGGCGGCACTGGCATGGGGGCCGGTAACGAACTGGGCAGGGTGCTCGACGCGGTTGGCCAGCACCAAATGCGGGCGAGACTGAGGGCGACTCCGCAATTTTGTGGAGTCGGTCCCGGCGATGGCCGGCGGCATGTGATCGAGCAGGGCGGACAGGAGGCTCATAGCGCCACCTCGGCCTGATTACTCGTAATCCAATGTTCCTGTGATTTCAAAAACGCCGGCAACAGCGGCAACAATGGCAACAGCCCCGTAAACCGTGGCCTCCAGGTGTTGCCAATGCTTCCAAATTGTTGCCACCGGATTTTTACCGGCAACAGTGATAACCAAGCTGACGGGTTGAGCTGGCCCCTTATATTGAAACTGAGGTGTGTGTTGCCAGTTGTTGCCACTCTTTTTATAGGGTGGCAACGGCTGCAAGCCACGTCCCACAAGGCCGTTGCCGGTGTTGCCACTGTTGCCAGTGATTCTAGGTTCCTGTGTATTTGGGCAATGCTGATTTGCCCGAGTGGAGGCGTCATACACCACCCCCTTCGCGGTCCATTGCCTCGGGATCGACCACGTACAGGCGTGCCTGGCCACCACCGGGGAGCCGGTAGTTTTTGGTTTTGCGTTCGTTGTCGCGGCGGGCCAGGACGTTCGCGCCTTCCAGCGCTTTGATGATGCGAGACAGGCCGTAGCCATGGGCAGCTTCGATCAGTGCCGGCTTGTTGAACAGGTACAGGCGGTTATTGCCCGTCAGCTCCCAATAGCCGGCGCGGTTGAATACCTTGGTGTCAGGCGTCACGTCATCGACATCGGAAAAGCGGCTACTGCCATGGCGATCGATGAAGTCGAGAATGCCGGCGAGGATCTGTCGGTCTTCAGCATTCCCGCTGCCTACCCGACTGAGCCATTCGCCATAGAGCAAGCGGCAGTCGGCGAGGGCGGTGCCCGGTTTCCATGGCAGCAGGCCGTAGGCGATGGCCATCTCGCCCGCCAGCGCGATGACGGCGAACCGATCGGCCACGCGCCCGGCCTGAGCGTTGTCCTCCACAAAGCTGGCGCGCACGCCGGCGAAGTCTTCGAGCAGTCCAGTACGGTCGTCACTGGCGAGCAGCTTCTCGACGAACGCTGGCCCGAGGTGGCCATGGTGGGCGCCGACGGCCACGGTGAGCTGCCGGTGGAAGTCCGCGCCCTCAAGCCCGTGCAATTCGTCAAAGGCCCGATGCGTGCGGGTGCCGGCGTTCACGTCGACCATGCGCAACTCGGCGCCAGCGTGAGCGGCATTGCCGGATATCGCGGCGTGTTCGGAGAGCGAGCGCTCGCCACTGGAGAGCGTCAGCAGGCGCCAGCTCAATTTGGCGCGACCTTCACGCTCACGGGTCATGGTGCCTTTGCCCTGGCCGTTGGCGAGCGAGTAGGCCATTTCCTGTACGCGCTTCGGGTCGGCGCGTTTGATCTCGTCCAACGGCAAGATGGTGTCGTTACGGCTCGACGCCTCGATCTCCAGGCCGCCCTTGGTCATGTCCCAACTGGCGGCGAATACGCCCGGGTCTCCCCACACCGACGAGCCGATCAGTTGTGCCAAGGACTTGCCGCTCGAGCTGTCGCCCACCAGGTGAACACCACCCCCCAGCACGCCGACCAGACTCAACAACGGGCCGGCCAGCGAGCAGCCGATCGCCAGGGTCAGCACCGGGTTGCCGGCGCACTTCGCGGCCACTTCCGTCTGCCATAGCGCCAGCTCGCCGCGGCGGCTGAAAAGAACCTGAGCCTTGTTGCTGGCCTGGTACCGCACTTTGTCGCTGCCAATCGTCCGCCCGGGCAGCACGAACGCCCCCGACTCATGCCAACCCGGTCGGCTGGTGGTGGCGAACACCTCGGCAGGGTGTTGGTCAAGCAGGTACTCCATGAAGGTGCCGCGTTTCTTCAGGGCGATAATGACGCCCATGCCGAACAAGGCACGCCGGGCGTCCTCGCCGCTGCCGCCGAACACCTCCATGGCGATGATCCATTCCTTAATGCCACCCTCGGTGACCAGGCGCAGCAGACGCCCCTCGCTCCCATTGTCGCTGTTGGTGGTGCGGGCCACGACCGTGACGGGGCTGGCGATCCACTCATCAGTGATGGGACGGTCACCGGTATCGCCCTCAGCGTCGTCCTGGTCGGCGGCCGTGCGTTTGAAGCCGTGCCAGTAGACGCCCGGGCGCAGCTTGCGACCTTTCTCGTTGGTCACCCAATGCTCGTACACGGCCCAGCATGGCCTGTCGGGAGCAACTCTCACTGTCCCGTCTACGTCGAGTTCTGCGAGCTGATCATTGATCTCTCGCTCTCGTCCTACGGCAGTTTGTAACTGGTCCAGATCAATGGCGCTGAGCGCTTCCCCACGGTCTAGCTGAGCGGCGGCAATAGTCTGGATCAGCCTTGCCTGATTGCGGGCGCTCTCCAGGGACTTTCGCTGGTAGTCGAGTCGTGCCGTGTCGCTCAGATTCCCGGCAAACAAGTCCTTGAGCTCAAGGCCGATTGCGGCGAGAACATCAGAGGTAGCGCAGCCGCCGAAGCAATGAATCAGCACGCGACCGTCAATGCCGGACGCCACGCTTAACGATGGTGACTTGTCCTGGTGCGCAGGACATTTGGCCATGTAGTTATCCGTTGCGGACCGCCTCACTCCATCCAGCCTGGGGAGTACGAGGCTATGAAGCGGATCATCACCGACGATGGTTAGCTTTGGAGTGCCCCTCATGCGGCGCCCTCCGGTTCGTATCGCGCCAGCACGCGGCCGATCTGTTTAACGATTGCGTCGGCTTGCTTGCGGCTGTGCTCGTTCGCCGCGCTGTCACGCAGTTGCACCAGATCGCTGAATGCGCCGATCAACAAAATCCGGCCGTAGTCGTCCATATGCGGCGGCACGTCGTCGCGCACGGTGATGGCGCCCAGCTCGAAAGGAATCACGTTACCCATGGCTGGCGCTCCCAGCGAAGGCTCGACAAACCCGGCCGTTGTTCACCGCATGCCAATAGGTCAGCTCGTCGATTGAGTCGACCAGGCAGGCCGTCACCTGGGCATCAGCACTACGCATAACTACGCGCCCGCACTCCGCGTCGACCTCGGTCAGGAATGGCCCCAGCAATGCCTTTGGCACCTTCGGGTGACTGACGTAAAACAGCTCTTTGGCTTTCTTCGGGCAAGCCGATCCCGTCGACGCTAGTGCGCCGTTTTGAATTTTCATGGTTTAAATCTCTTCGGAGTCGGTCGGTTCGAACCGTGTTGCGCCGCCGCGAATAACACGAAGCCCAATTACCGCCGCCCGGGCCACGCGATCAATGAAGCCAATTTCAAGACAGGTGTAGCGGCCACCCATCCCGACAAGTGCGAACTGGATGGCGTAGAACGCTTCAGTTTCATCGTGCGCCGCCAGGTCGCGCACTTCACCTTCGAAGAAGTCGACACCCTTCTGCCAGTCAGCCGCTACACCGGGATTGTTCCGCGGCCAGTTGATCAATCGCCCTTCGGAATCACGCGTCGTGAAGCTCAGGTCGTCACGGATTTTGATTTGCGCGCTCATTTGGCCACCTCCGCGGCGTCCAGAACCTCTTGCATCTTCTCCACCTCAGAATCGACGTAGTTCGCCCAGTCGTAGCCGAGAAAGCCGCCGAGGTTCGCCAGCTCCTCGATGTCGTGCGACGTGCCGTGCTTCATGTCCTTGATGATGGAGTTGAACAGCACTCGCATGTGATTGATGCGTTCCTGGGTAGCGCGCAGCAGGTCAAGTGCGTCGTCGGCGATGTTGGC
Source organism: Pseudomonas sp. 05T35 (assembly GCF_056396605.1). NCBI lineage: Bacteria > Pseudomonadati > Pseudomonadota > Gammaproteobacteria > Pseudomonadales > Pseudomonadaceae > Pseudomonas > Pseudomonas sp. 05T35. Next base: position 2,499 of record NZ_JBFTLU010000085.1, on the reverse strand, counting down.
GGTGCTCTGGGTCATTGCGCACCGCCTTGAGCTTCCAGGGTGCGAACGATGGTCATGTGGGCGTTGTAGCGAGTGAGGCGAACGGAGAGGGACGAGTTTGCGCGGAGGGCGCTCAAAGCCATGCGGCGGTGAGCAAATGCGCGAAGAGCGGACGGATTGAGGGCGTGTTTCATTGGTACAGCTCCTAACGTTGAGGAGCCGCCACTACCTGCTGCAAAACAGAATTGGGTGGCGGCTGTGCGCAGGTTTGCAGACCGGGACGTTAGGAGCCCGGCGCGCTCGAAAGCGCCCCACGCACAGCCACCATAAAACGAAGTTGCAGGCATGAAAAAAGCGCCAACTTTCGAGACGGTGGCGCTTATGCGCCTAACGATATTCGGGCTGCAAAACCCGGTCGCTGAATTTGCAGCGACGGGCGGACGATAACTCCGATGGGCGAGCTTGGCAACAGTTGGGAATGATTGAGTGGGCGTCATGCGGCAATCCTCCGCCGGTGTTTGCTCTGTAGCCCATGGACGTAGCACAGCAGGTTAGCTTTACGCTCGGCGTAGGCCATGCCCGAGCCAATCAGTGCCGTGTCGCGCAGCTCGGCCAAGGTGACTAGCTCCAGCTCACCAGCGTTCAACTGGTCGCGGTTGCGTCCGACGAACGCCCCGGTAATCACCTCGTTGATGAGTCGAGCTTCGTTGATGAAGTGGTGTCGCTGAGGCGTCTTGCCTTGAGCCTCGCAGTTGAGCGCCAGCGCATCACACACGGCGCGGTAGCCTATGGCAGCCTCACGCCGGGCGCTGGCCCATGGCTTCGACTCGCCGCGCAGCAGGGCATCTACCTGCTCGTCACACCAGATCTCAAAGTCCACAGAGAGCCAGCGGGCGAACTTCACCGCTAGCTTGGGGTGGAGCCAGGTACCGCCGCCGCGGTCCTTCCTTGCGCGGCTGGTTTTTACATATGTGATTTCCCCATATGTACGCTGCAGACCTTCCAGATAGCGGATTGCATCGGGCAACCTGAGCCATTGTGCGGGCTCTTTGCCGAACTGCGCAGCGGCTTCAGTTGCATTGATCCAGCCGTCGGCATTGAAACGCACGGCCTGGCCCTCGTAGTCGAAGGGAATTATGCGGGCTGTCATGCCGCCACCTTCGCACCGGGCTCGGAGATCAGTGTGTAGACGGCAACACCACGGTGGATGCGGCCCCACTCGTCCGTCATCGTGATGCGGTTGGTAATGATCTTGTAACCGGCGTTGCGCAAGTCCCAGATTCGGGCACCAGGACGGCAGATGTTCAGCTCGCGCATGATGGTGAAGGTGTCAGCAGGCCCCTTACGAAGACGCGGAACAAGCCGTACCAGTTGGGCGTGGTTACTGGTATCGTAAAGGTGAGTTTTTTCTGGGCTGGCCTTATTGGGTTGGCCTTTTTTTTGGTCGGCCATTTATGCAGCCTCCACTCGCAGGGCGACCAAGGAGTCGCACCAGGCGATAACTTCTGCCTCGATCCAGACGGCGGACTTTGGCCCGAGCATTACCTGCTTGGGAAAGCGCCCAGCTGCAATGCGACGGTAAATTTCAGATGTGGAAAGGGTGGTCAGGGCTTTGACTTCACCCAGTTTGATGAAGCGAAGTGGCCGCTCAGGCTGGACTGAGGATTGTTCGGTTTGCTTGCGGATAGGGTGGGTTGTCTTTGCCATGCTAGCGCCTCCTTGGGTGGCGTTGAGAACATGGGCTTATGCTGGGGCGGATTACGGTAGGTGTAACCGCAATTGCGGTTTTTCGTTCCGCAATTGCGGTGATTGTATAAATCGCAGGGCGAGGTTATTCCTCTTCTGCTATAGCCTTGTTTGCGGCAGAAAATATTTCGTCAAGATTGCGCTCTTTCAAGCCACGAAACGAGAAGCGCTCCAAAATAGCTGACTTGATGGCGGACTGTTTCATTCCTTGAGGTCTTGGGCGATCAATTGGCGACTCTATTAGTTTTATCAGTGCAGCAGTGGCCAGCAAATGTGACCTCTTAGATGTATTGTGTGCTGTTTCTTGTCGCGCTAACTCAGCTTTCGCCAATCTTTCTCGTAAGTGCTGATTTTCTAAAAGAGCTGACTTTAGTTGGCTGCTTAAAACCTCGACGCCTGCTTCGTTGTCAATCACCTGAACGCTCGAGTAGCCAATTGTTACAGGCATTGCTTTTATTTCATTTCTAGCGGCCCTTCGCAGCCAGATTACCTCTTCGACCAGTCTGTCCGAAATATTAATAGCCCGGTCATACCATTCCTCAAATGCCTCCCCAGGGGTATATCCTCTTCCAGTCAGCCACTCACATAACGCGCTGTAATCAATGAAGGTCAGGTTTGGAACAATGATCTCATCAAAATCACGTAGGGTTCTCGCGGCTTTAAGGCGACCTATCTCTACGGCGTTAATCAGTTTTGGTAGGAATATCTCCGTGATATTAACAAGTTTGGAGGTTGCCTCGTATGACAGTAGGTGTCCGCTATACTCTGTAAGCG
>NZ_JBFTLU010000084.1:0-17063 GCF_056396605.1 Pseudomonas sp. 05T35 | reverse complement strand
ACTTGATCGCTTCTTCCTCGACGCTGAAGAAGTCCGCGCTCAACGCTGCCAGGTCCGCCAGTTGCCCGACCTTGATCTGGCCCTTCTTGCCCTGTTCGGACGAGAACCAGGCGCTGCCGTGGGTGAACAGTTCCAGCGCAGTGGTGCGCGGCAAGCCTTCCTCGTACAACGCCAGACCACCGACGGTGCGGCCGCTGACCATCCAGTACAGCGAGGTCCACGGGTTGTAGCTGGAAACGCGTGTGGCATCGGTGCCCGCGCCGACCGGCACACCCTCGGCGAGCATGCGTTTGATCGGCGGGGTGTGCTCGGCGGCTTTGCTGCCGTAACGGTCGACGAAGTATTCCCCCTGGAACGCCATGCGGTCCTGAATCGCGATGCCGCCACCCAGCGCCTTCACCCGCTCGATGTTTTGCGGGGTGATGGTTTCGGCGTGGTCGAAGAACCATGGCAAACCGTTGAACGGAATGTCGCGATTGACCTTCTCGAACACATCGAGCATACGGCTGATGGATTCGTTGTAAGTGGCGTGCAGGCGGAACGGCCAGCGTTGCTCGACCAAGTGGCGAACCACCGGTTCCAGTTCCTCTTCCATGGTCTGCGGCAGGTCCGGACGCGGTTCGAGGAAGTCCTCGAAATCCGCCGCCGAAAACACCAGCATTTCACCGGCGCCGTTGTGCCGCAGGTAATCGTCGCCCTGATGCAGGGTGACGCTGCTGGTCCAGTTCTTGAAGTCGGTCAGCTCTTCCTTGGGCTTCTGGGTAAACAGGTTATAAGCAATGCGAATCGTCAGTTGCTGGTCCTTGGCCAACTGCTCGATCACTGCGTAATCGTCCGGGTAATTCTGGAAACCACCGCCCGCATCGATGGCGCTGGTCAAGCCCAGGCGATTGAGTTCACGCATGAACTGACGGGTTGAGTTGACCTGATAGTCCAGCGGCAACTTCGGCCCTTTGGCCAGGGTCGAGTAAAGAATCATCGCGTTCGGACGGGCCACCAACATGCCGGTCTTGTAGTTCAAGCCACCCCGAATCAGGTGCAAGTGCGAGTCGTTGAGCCCAGGGATGACGCAGCGGCCCTTGAGGTCAATCACCTGGGTGCCCGAACCGCGCAGGGCCATGGCCTCGGCATCGGTACCCACCGTGACGAAGCGGCCGTTGGTGATCGCGACCGCACTGGCAAGGGGTTTTTCTCGGTCAACGGTATGAAACTGGCCATTGAATAGAATCAGATCGGCGTTCATTGGTTTTCCTCAGGCAGAGTGGAATGAGGTTGTCCGGCTTTCAGCCACGGCGCGAACAGACGCGTCGCCCTGGGCATGAACAGGTACACCACCGAAACCACAATGGTCACGGTGATCAGAAAAGTGGCAACCACGTAATTGGACAGAAAGGCGTTGAGCTTGAGCAGCGGGCCCCAGATCAGCGGCACCAGCAAGGTATGCGGCAGAATCACCAGCAGCGTCACCACGGCCTGTTTCCAGCGCGGCGGTGGCGAACCGGCATCGTCCTGTGGCGCGAACCAGAACTCCTTGACCGGGTTGACCTCAGTCTGGTCCCCATCCGCCAGCATCGGCTCGGCTTCGTTGACCAGCTCCAGCCGTTGCGGCGAATCGAGCCAGCGCTGCATCGCCTCGGTAGAGCAAAAACGCAGCACGCAGGTAAACATGTCCAGGCCGGCGCTCTTGCCGCGAATCACATCCACCCCCAAATGCCCCTCGCTCTGCCCGGCAATACCGACAATCCGCCGCAGCCAGGCTTCATAGGGCACTTCAAAACCGGCCTTGACCCGGTGTTTGACGACCAGGGTCACAACTTCTTCGAAGCCGCGCACCGGGTGGGTGGTTGCAGGGTCGAGTCGATTGGAATCAGGCATAACGAAAGGCTCCGGCGAAACGGAAACTGTGCGCAAGCACACGTGAAAACCAGCGGCGTTGATGCGCCAGGACTTGGTTCGATAATGCCGGTGTGAGGGAGGGGAAAATTGAACGTATGTGCTCTCTTTGCGAGCGGACTTGAGCCTGACACTTTCCTGTGGCGAGCGAGCTTGCTCGCGCCGACCGGTCTGCGCTCGGGCGCGGCAGTCGTGGAACCGGCTGTCGTGTTCTACCTGATGAATCCCGGTGGCTGGTTTTGGGGCCGCTTCGCGCCCCAGCGGGAGCAAGCTCCCTCGCCACAGCAAGCTTGCTTGCCACAGAAGCGAAATCTGGCTGAAGTTTTTCCGCTATGAAGCTGGGATATTCAGCGGCTCGGACATGAACTGAGTAATCCGCGAGCGCAACCATCGCTCCGCCGGATCATTGTCGTGCACCCCGCTCCAGGCCATCGACAACTGTGCCTTATCGATGGGAAACGGCGGATCTTCGGCCCTCAAGGCGCAGCCTTCGACCAGCGCGCAGGCGGCGTAGTCGGGAACGGTAGCGATCATTTCAGTCCCGGCGAGCAACGCCCGCAACCCACTGAACTGCGGCACCCCCAACACCACCCGTCGGGTGCGACCCACCTTGGCCAGATCAAGATCAATGTTGCCGCTCAAATCCCCCGAGAACGACACCATCGCATGGGGCCGCTCACAGTACTCATCCAGCGTCAGCGCTCCAGGCCGGTTGTCTGCGCGCAGCACTTTGCAAGGGATATCCCGCAGTTTCTTGCGTTTGGCATTGGCCGGCAGTTCGGTGGTGTAACTGACTCCGACTGAAATTTCCCCGGATGCCAGCAACGCAGGCATCAGCAGGTAATTAGCCCGGCGCACCACCACAATGATCCCCGGCGCCTCCTCCCGCAGGTGGCTTAACAGCGACGGAAACAAGCCAAACTCGGCGTCATCCGACAGACCAATGCGAAACACATCACAACTGGTAGCCGGATCAAACTCCCTGGCCCGGCTGACCGCCCCGGAGATGGTGTCCATCGCCGGTTGCAGCTCCTTGAGARTCGCCTGCGCCCGTGCCGTCGGCTCCATGCCGCGACCGTTGCGCAGCAACAGCGGATCGTCGAACAGATCACGCAACCGCCCCAATGCAGCGCTCACGGCAGGCTGCCCCATAAAGAGTTTTTCGGCGACCCGGGTCAGATTCTTTTCGAACATCAGAGCCTCGAAAATCACCAGCAGGTTCATATCGACGCGGCGTAGATCGTTACGGTTCATAGGTACGGTTCCATGGTGTTTTTTTCAGCCTGGCAAAGGCTTTTGGACTTTACTCAATCATGGGTTTGCTCGCGCTGTTAACCGGAGGAATTAACAACGTTTAACTCGCAAGCCAAAGCCCTGCGACCAACAATCAAGCCTTCTACGCAAACCTGTTATTCCAAAAGGGATGGTGCTGACCCACCGTGCAGTGCGCCAGCGCATTCCCACCGACCCGGACATTTGCCATGGCCCACGTTCAGCACAACGCCGCCGCATCAGCCACGCAAACGCGAAAAGCCACCACTGGCGGCCTCAGCCCCTGGCGGGAAAGCCTGGTCAAGCAATTGATCCTCGAGCGCCTCAGCGAAACCCTGGAAGTCACCGAACTGGCCCGGGCCTGCGCGATGTCACGCAGTCATTTCTCCCGCACCTTCAAGTGCAGCACGGGCCTGTCCCCCCAGGACTGGATTCGTTGCCAGCGCATCGCCCGGGCCAAGCAACTGATCCAGAACACCGACATGACCCTGACGCAAATCAGCCTGGAATGCGGCTTCTGCGACCAGGCGCACTTCTGCCACATTTTCACCCGCAGCGAAGGCATCACGCCTTTCGCCTGGCGCTGTCAGGCGGTGCGTGCCCTACCCTCTCTCAACAGCAAAAGATCGCAGCCTGCGCCAGCCCCTACGGGTGTGCAGATATCCGCGTAGGAGCTGGCGCAGCCTGCAATCTCCTGATTTTTATCAGGCCTTGAGGAACGCCAGCAGATCGGCGTTCAGCTGATCCTTGTGGGTGTCGGTCAGGCCATGAGGCGCGCCTGGATAGACCAGCAGTTTCGAACCCTTGACCAATTTGGCCGAGGCGATGCCGGCGGCTTCGATCGGCACGATCTGGTCAGCGTCGCCATGCACCACCAGGGTCGGCACGTCGAACCTTTTCAGGTCTTCGGTGAAGTCGGTTTCGGAGAACGCCTTGATGCAGTCGTAGGCGCTCTTGTGACCAGCGGTCATGCCCTGCATCCAGAACCAGTCGATCATGCCCTGGGAAGGTTTGGCACCCGGTTTGTTGAAACCAAAGAACGGCCCGCTGGCGACGTCTTTGTACAGCTGCGAACGGTCCGCCAGGGACGCCTGACGCAGACCGTCGAACACGTCCATCGGCAGGCCGCCGGGATTGGCTTCGGTCTTGAGCATCAACGGCGGTACCGCGGAAATCAACCCGGAGGGCTGGAGCGACCGTGACCACGGCGGTCATGGGCGATGACCCGGTAGCCCTTGGACGCCAGGAAGATCATCTGTGATTCCCAGCTGTCGGCATTCAGCGGCCAGCCGTGGCTGAAGACGATGGGCTGGCCGGTGCCCCAGTCCTTGTAGTAAATCTCGGTACCGTCGCGGGTGGTAAATGTGCTCATGGCGATTGCTCCTTAATTAAGGCGTGGTGTGTGTGGGTGAATCAATTCGATGGATGGCCCATTCGTTCGGCCAGACGCGCTACCCGCTCGCCCAGGTGCGCGGCGGTGCAGCGATCTTCGGGAGGTGGCGCATGGTCCGGGGACTGTTCGACATTCGACTGGGCCATGACCCCCAGGGAACTGCCCAGGCGATTCAATTGCCCGTCAAACATGCCAACGCTGGAGCGCGCCGGCAGCAGGTCGAGGCCGACCCAGATCATTGAGTGCTGAGCGGCGAACACGGCCATCTGCAGCAAGGTGTTGAGCTTGTCGCCGCACAGACAGCCGGAGTTGGTGAACCCGGCGGCCAATTTGTCGCGCCAGGGCTGCGCCAGGTAGAACGACGCAGTAGCCTCCATGAAGCCCTTGAACGACGCCGATGCGCTGCCCATGTACGTCGGAGCACCGAAGATGATCGCGTCGGCGCGGTGCAAGCGGTCCCAGTGCCCATCCACTTCCTCGACCGGAATCAGTTGGCAGGTACTGCCCAGGTGCCGCTCCACCCCCTGAGCCACAGCTTCGGCGATGACCCGCGTATGACCATAACCGCTGTGATAGACCACTACCACGTCGCTCATTCCGTCATCCTCCTGAAGTGTTCATCCCTTTTACTGCTCAAAGCACGAAGACCGGCGCCTTCGGTTGATGGACTGGAAGTAGTGTATTTTTGGGTGTAAACAGGGCGCAGGACGAGTTAAACGTTGTTAATTTTCAACGGGGCGCCTAAAGCCGCGACTCAGCCATTTGCCACCGCCGCGCCCAGTAAATACAGCGCCTGCGAATGGTGCCGCAAACGCTGCATACACTGCACACGCAGGACAGTCGCTCGGTCACTGCGTTGCGTTGACGAAAAAATCTGAAGAACATGCTCGAATACCGCGTGATTGAAGGACGCAAGCAGGAGTGACCCGTTGACCCTTTCCCCCGAACAGGCTGTGCATTTCGGCCCTTACCGGGTCTACCCCGGACAACGTCTGGTGCTGGAGGCCGACCAGCCCTTGCGCCTGGGTCGGCGCGCCATGGACATTCTGCTGATCCTGCTGGAGCACGCAGGGAATGTCGTCAGCAAGCAGCAATTGATCGCGCAGGTCTGGCCCAAAAGCGTAGTCGAAGACATCAATTTGCGAGTGCACATCGCGGCGCTGCGCAAAGCCCTCGGCGACGGTCAAGCCGGCCAGCGCTACATCGTCACCGTGGCCCAGCGTGGTTACAGCTTTGTCGCGCCGTACTCGCTGGAGCACATCGAGCAACGTCCGCCGAGCAGCAGCCACGAGCAGAGCGCTCATAACCTGCCCATTCGTCGGGCTCGCATGATTGGTCGCCAGGCCTTGGTCGACAGTCTGGTGACGCACTTGCCACGCCAACGCTTCATCACCCTTGTCGGCCCAGGCGGTATCGGCAAGACCACAGTGGCACTGCGCGTCGCCGAACAACTGATCGGTCGCTACCGGGACGGCATTCGCCTGCTGGACCTGGCCCCGATCAGCGACCCGTTGATGATCGCCACCCACCTGGCGACACTGCTGGACCTGTCGTTGCACGACACTGAACCGATGAACTGTCTCACGACCTTCCTGCGCGAGCGGCAAATGCTGCTGGTCATCGACAACTGCGAGCATCTGATCGACGCCATCGCGTTACTCAGCGAAAGCATCCTTCGTGGCGCGCCCGATGTGCACATTCTGGCCACCAGTCGCGAGAGCCTGCGGGTCGAAGGCGAATTCGTTCAGCGCCTGGAGTCCCTGGACTGCCCACCGCCCATTGCCGCGCTGGACCGCTCCCAGGCCTTGGCCTTTTCGGCTGTGCAATTGTTCGTCGAACGAGCGATGGCCAGCCATGACAGTTTCGAACTGACCGATGACGAGCTGCCTCTGGCGATCGAGATTTGCCGCCGCCTGGACGGTATTCCTTTGGCGATCGAACTGGCCGCAGCGCAAGTGAACAGCCTTGGCCTGAGTGGATTGCTGACGCAACTGCAAGGCAGTTTTCGTCTGCTCACACAGGGCTGTCAGACGACGCTGGGACGGCATCAGACCCTGCGCGCAACACTCGACTGGAGCTTCGAGCTGCTGAGTACCTGTGAGCAAATCTGCTTGCGCCGACTGGGTGTGTTCAGGGGCGGTTTCACGCTGGAATCGGCGGCCTCGGTGATTGTCGGCGAACACATCGAGCCCGGCGAGGTGTTCGGCTCGATTACGCAACTGGTGGCCAAGTCACTGCTGAACGTGGAGGTCGGCGACGAGCAGGTGTTCTACCGCCTGCTCGACACCACCCGCAGCTATGCCCTGGAAAAACTCGACCAGGCCAATGATTTGCCAGACACCCTGGAGCGCCACGCCGAGTGCTGCCTGGCCTTGATGCATCAGGCCCAGAACGACTGGGAGCGCATCCAGACCGATGTATGGATCGAGCGTTACGCCCGCAGTCTGGAAGACATCCGCTCGGCCCTCGACTGGGGCTTGAACGCTCATGGGCCGCAGGCTGTGGCGATCCGACTGGCTTCGGTTTCGACGCCACTCTGGCAGGAACTGTCGCTGCTCAAGGAACACGGCGTGTACGTGCGCAAGGCCCTGGCGCTGCTCGAATTGACGCCCGAGCCCTGCCCTCGTCTGAAAATGGCCCTCAAGCTCGCCCTCGGCAGCTCCTGCTACCACACCCAAGGCGGCACCGCCGAAACCGTCGAAGCCTTTGTGAGCGCCAGAACCCTGGCCGAACACTGCAACGACGTGGCCGGTCAGCTCAGGGCCGTGTCCGGGCACATGGCGGTCAACCTCAGTTGCGGCAACTATCTAACGGCCCTGGAGCAGAGCCTGCAATTCGACCGTCTGGGTGTGCAAGGCAACGCCGCTGTGTCCCTGAGTACACACCGTTTGCAGGTGCTGGCCCTGCACTTTGCCGGGGATCAGCAACGCGCACGGGAGAATGCTGAACAGGTCATTCAGCGCATGACCCAGAGTGGTCACCTCAATCGCTTCACCCACGGCTTTGGCGTCCAGTACGACCAGAGCGTCGCCGCCCTGACCATTCTCGCGCGGATCCTCTGGCTGCAAGGCCATCCGGAAAAGGCCTGGAGCACCGCGCGCCAAGCCCTGGACATCGCGCTCCAGATCGACCACGGCACGTCCATCTGCTACACGCTGGCACTGTCCGGTTGCCTGATCGCCCACTACAACGGCGACACTCAAATTGCCCGCGAGCTCTTGCGCCTGCTGCTCGAACAAGCACAAAAACATTCGGTGCTGCTCTTCTACAACTGGGCCCGGCACTACGCGCAGGTGATCGATGGCGATAACGCACATTCGAACCCGCAACCCGGAGCCGGGCTGATCAAGGAAATCATGGTTACCCTGGATACCGGTTTCGTCGATGACGCATTGCTGGCACGTGCCGAAAACGGCGCTGCGGGTTGGAGCACGGCGGAAATCCTCCGGGCCAGAGCGAATGCTCTGCTTGCAGAAAACAGCCAGAGTGCAGCCGAGACCGTGCTGCTCAAAGCGCTGGGAGTGGCAAAAGCCCAGGGTGCTCTGGCGTGGGAGCTGCGCACTGCCACATCACTGGCCGAGCTTYGGCAGCGTCAAGGCCGCCTCCAACAAGCCCATGACCTGCTGGCGCCAATCTACAACCGCTTCACCGAAGGCTTTGCCACACCAGACCTAAGCAAAGTCCGCCGTCTGCTCGACGAGCTGCAACGACACCGGCCGTCCTGAACCCCAGCGTGCCCGGTTGTTGTAGCGGGCATAACGCATTTCAAACACTCGCTGCAGTCCGCTCAGTTCAAGCTTTTCCAGTACGTAAGTGCGGGTAGTGTTGAGAAACCGGTAACGGGTCATGCCATTGCTGTGTTCAACCGACAACAGTGATTTCAGCACCAGCCGCTCCATCACCTCCACCAGACTGGTGGACCGCAGCACCGCACAACTGATGACACCGATGGCTGTGTCCAGAGTAAAAGCTGTTTTGAACACCGCCAGCCCCTGCAGCACGGTCTGCTCCAGCGGGCTCAGCCGCTGGTAGCTCCAGTCCAGCGCGGCCTTGAGCGTCTGATGCCGTGGCACGGCAGTGCGCCGGCCTTGGGTCAGCAGTTGAAAACAGTTGTCCAGTTGTGCTCGCAGCCCAACCAGTGCCAGCGCATCGATCTGCGCCGCTGCCAGTTCGATGGCCAGGGGCAGACCGTCGAGGCGCCGACAGATTTCCCGCACAGCCTTGAGGTCCTGTTCACGCAGAGCAAACCCTTGTTGGCGGGCACGGGCACGGCTGACAAACAGCTGCACCGCCGAATAACTCATAACCTCACTGACACTCTCCAGCGCCGACATCGGCGGCACCGCCAGGGCTGGCAATCGCTGGACCGTTTCCCGCTCCGCCCGCAGCGGTTCGCGGCTGGTGACCAGGATCGATAACCGTGGTGCCGAAACCAATAGGCCCTCCACCAGCGAACGGCAACGTTCGAGCTCGTGCTCGCAATTGTCGAGCACCAGCAATGCATGCCGTGGCGCCAGTGCATCCACGCCAATGTCCAGTTCAAGGGTCTGGCTCAGATAATCGACGAGCCGCGCGGGGTCATCGATTGCCGCCAGATCAACGATCCAGACGCCATCGCGATAGTGCGGCAACAGCAGTTCGGCCACGCGCAAGGCCACCGTGGTCTTGCCGATGCCAGCGGGGCCGACCAAGGTCATGAAACGGCGAACCGGCAACTGCCGGACCAGACTACCAACGATCGAATCTCGGCCGATCACTGGTGTGATTCGGGTCGGCAGGTTGTGCCGGGGCTGCTGAACGGTCTCGATCGAAACCAGCATCTCGTCCGACTCGCGCTGCACTGGGGCGATGAAGCTATAACCGCGCTGGGGAATATTAACGATGTAGCATCGCCCGTTCTGGCCGTCACCGAGGGCTCGACGCAGCGCAGCGATGTGCACGCGCAGGTTGATCTCCTCGACCACCGAAGTCGGCCAGACGTGGGCTATCAGTTCGTCCTTGCTGACCACGTTGCCCGCGCGCTCGACCAGTACCTGGAGGATATCCAGTGCCCGTCCGCCCATACGCAGCGGCCGATCACCTTCCAGGACCAACCGTTGACTCGGGTGGAACGTGTAGGGGCCGAACCGCAGTACCGTATCGCTATTTAAATCTCTGAGTCTGTTCATGCACATTCACGTGCTGAAAACCTGGCCCGGCTCAAGGTACTGCATCATCCATTGCACGAGTTCGCCCAGGCTCCCGCACCTCCGCTGCCAAGAGTCCACGAGTATCTTGGCAGGCATGGGTGACGGTACAACGGCGATGGAGGGAGCGTCACGGCCATCGCGGTGCGCTGGACGGACATGAACGCTTTAGCTGAATTGTTCGCGGTACTGGGCAGGAGTCAGACCCAGTTTTTCACTGAACAGAAAACGCATGTGCCGCACACTGCCGAAGCCGCTCTTGTAGGCGACGGTCTTGAGCGGCAGGTCACCGGTTTCCAGCAGGTTCCTGGCACAATCGATGCGCGCGCTTTGCAGAAACTCCATTGGCGTCATATTCACTTCACGGGCAAACACCCGAGCGAAATGCCGCGCACTCATGTTTGCCAGACTGGCCATGCGCTCGACGCTAAAGGCTTCATCAAGGTGTTCGAGCACATGATTCTGCACCCGGGTCACCGGCGTTTCCTGTGGCGCCACCGCACTCATCAACGGGCTGACCTGCGCCTGTCCGCCCTGGCGTTTCATCACCACCAGCAACACCTTGGCCACGTCCTGGGCGATTTTCTTGCCGTGATCCTGAGCGACCACCGCCAGTGCCAGGTCGATGCCGGCGGTGACCCCGCCAGAGCTGATCAGGTTACGATCCTGGACGTAAATCTGATCGGTCTTCACCGTCGCCTTGGGGAAGGCTCGAATCAACCGCTCCGTGTAATGCCAGTGAGTCGTCACCCGATAACCATCCAGCAAACCGGCATGCCCCAATATGAACGCCCCCGTGCAGATCGAGCCGTAACAGGCCACCCGGCTGACGGCGCCCTGAAGCCAGGCGAGCAGAGGCGGATGTTTTTCGTTGTAGGCCCCCGGGCCGCCCGGTACCAGCAACAGGTCATAGCCTTCGCACGCCTGATCGATATGCACATCCGCCTGGACGCTGACACCGTTGGAAGCTCGCAGCAAGCCATGCTCGGTGCCGATCATCGACAGCTGATAACGGTCGCCCGGCTCCAGATAACGGTTAGCGATGGAAAACACCTCCATGGGCCCGGCCATATCAAGCAGGAGAAAGTCTGGAAACAGCACCATTGCCACGGTTTTCATGGGTTGGAATTCACTGATATCAAAGAAATAGGAAACGTAGCGTCAGCGCTGAACATTATGGCCATTTGTAACAACAAGAATACATGAACCCGCTCACATAACTGTCAACCTGAACGAGACAGTATTTCAATTTCCATCTACTTATTGCACCAACCGGTAAACATTAACCTTCTCCTCACTCGGACGAACTCTCGTCCCAAACAGGAGATTTCATCATGCTGACCCTTCGCAAAGCCTCTGATCGCGGCGCGGCCAATCACGGCTGGTTGAAGTCGTTCCATACCTTTTCCTTTGCCAACTACCGCAATCCGCGGGAGCAGGGTTTTTCCGACCTGCTGGTGATCAACGATGACCGCGTGGCAGCCGGTAAAGGCTTTGGCCAACACCCGCACCGGGACATGGAGATTTTCTCCTATGTGCTCGAGGGTGCCCTGGAACACAAGGACACTTTAGGCACAGGTTCGGTGATCCGCCCCGGCGACGTGCAATTGATGAGCGCCGGCAGTGGCGTGGCCCACAGTGAATACAATCACTCCGCGACCCGGCCGGTGCACTTCCTGCAAATCTGGATCGTACCGGACGTCAGCGGCGCCAAACCGCGTTATCAGCAAGAGCACTTCAGCACGCAGAAGAAACGTGGCCGCCTGCAACTGATCATATCCCCCGATGGGGCCAACGGTTCGCTGCGGGTGCGTCAGGATGCCCGGGTCTATGCCGGCCTGATCGACGGCAAGGAAACCGCCAGCCTCACGCTCGCCGCCAATCGCTACGCCTATGTGCATGTGGCCCGGGGCAAGGTCGAACTCAACGGCGTGCAGTTGCAGGAAGGTGATGGCGTGCGGGTTCGCGATGAACAGGCGTTGACCTTGAGCAATGGCGTGGATGCCGAAGTGCTGGTGTTCGATTTGCGTCCTCAAGAACTGCCAGAAATGCCTTGACCGTAACGTGCCTGGGGGCCTGCGCCCCCGGGCTTGATTGGCTGGCTAGGGTTGCTGCTGGCTATCGTTTTGGATATCGCTGCACGCCGGTTACGCTAACGCACTTCGCCCACCGCTGCGGCGGTGGGCTGGGCACCCGATACCAGAGTGTCGCCGATACGAAGCACCGGCAGCACCCCTCCATACCAATCCGCCGCGTCACGTTTGYATCGCTGCACCGCCACCACTCCTTCGCCGCTGCGCAGATAATCGAGCAACCATTGCTGCTGGACCTTGCTGTCCCCACCCAGCTGCGCGAGAACCCGCACATCCTCGATATCGCGACCCTCGCAGAAACAGGCTCGGAAGATGCGCCTGAACAGACCGGCACAGTCACCGCCGCGTGCGGCCCGCTCCAGCATTAAGCTGTGCGCCGGGTCGGTATCGACCAGGCGCTCGATTCGGTCGAAGGCGAAACGCAAACCCATCACCTGGCCGGCCTGGGTGATTTCCGCTTCGAACATCCGCTACGCGACAGGCTGCCGAACATGACGCGCAACGCTGTTTTGTCGAATACCTGAGTGGTGCTCAGGAAGCGAGGATTTCCTCGAGGAACTCAATGAACACATTGATGCGACTGGAGCCGCGGTGGTTGGGCAGATACAGCGCGTTGATGCAGCTGCTGGCGGTGCCGGGATTGACTTCATACTGTTCCAGCACGCGGGTAAGACGGCCTTGGCCGACATCGTCACGCACCAGCCAGTCGGCCAGTAGCGCCACTCCGCCACCGGCCAGCGCCGCCTCGCGCAGGATATCGGCGTTGTTGCTCTGCAATCGCCCCTGCACACTCAGGCGCAGGGTGTCTTCGTCACCCCGGAATGTCCAATCGTGGTGCTCCGCGCCATAGTCAAAACGCAGGCACTGATGTCCCAGCAGGTCACTCGGGTGGCGCGGCAGACCGGTACGTTTCAGATACTCGGGACTGGCCACCACCCAACGCTTAAAGTCACCGATCTTCTTGCTGACGATGTCATCGCTGACCACCGAAGAACCGAGACGCACAGACACATCGATTCGCTCGCTGATCAGATCACTGACCCGGTCGCTCAACGACAGGCTGATCTCCAGGCCCGGATAGCGCTCAAGCAAGCGTCCCAAGTGAGGCGCGATGATGCGCCGGCCGAACTCCACCGGAACGCTGGCACGCAGATGTCCCTGGACCTCGGTGCCACGGTCGGCGACGGTGGCATCGGCCTCGTCGACAGCCTCGAGAATCGCCACGGCCTTCTCGAAATAAGCCTGCCCCGCAACCGTGACACTGGTGTTGCGCGTGGTGCGATTAAGCAGGCTGGCGCCCAGTTCACTTTCCAGGCCCGCCACCTGCCGCGTCACCGAAGACGTAGAGAGGCCGAGCTTGCGCGCCGCTGATGAATAGCCGCCACAGCGCACGGTTTCAACAAACATTTTCAGCGCCAGCAACTTGTCCATCAGCCAATCCCGAGAGCGAAAAATCAAGCGAACTACTATGCCTGACCGCCATTGAGGTGTCTTGCATGGTTGTGCTCAAGCACGGGTGGGTGTGACTACAGAACTCCAGTGACAGGTCGCTGACACCCAGGGACATCCATTACCCTGCGGCGAGTCTCTCTTCTCTTCGACTTCGGCCTCGATAGTTCGCGACGGTGCTCACCCCTTGCGGTACTGATGGCTTAGAAACATAACCAGTGCCACGCCAGGAACCGCCGCAATCAAGGTTGCCGACAGGCTCCATCCAACCAGCTCGTAAAGGGGGCTGGCCACCAGCGATCCCAGGGCCCCACCGACAAAGATGCTGGTCATGTACACGGCATTCAAGCGTGCCCGGCTGTGCGGATCGATGGCGTATACCTCACGCTGTCCGAGCACCATGTTCAGTTGCACCGCAAAATCCAGCAGCACCGCACACGCCACCAGCCAAAGGTAGCCACTGCCCGGCAGAGCCCCGATCAGCAAGGAAACAGGCGCCAGCATCAACGCAACGAGCGTGCCGCGCTGGCCATGCCCCGCATCGGCCAGCCGGCCGGCAATCGGCGCCGCGATCGCACCAACGGCCCCCACCAGGGCAAACACCGCGACCTGCGCCTGGCTGAAGCCATGCTGGCGAATCAACTCAATAGGAACGATGGTCCAGAACAGGCTGAAGCTGGCGAACAACAACCCTTGATACAAGGAGCGCTCACGCAGGCTTGGATGGCGTCGCGCGAGCACAAATACCGAGCGGATCAACTCGCCATAAGAGGACTGATGTGTTGGCATGCGCCGTGGCAGGGCAACGGCCATGATGCAGGCGATCAATGCCATCAGGCCCGCGGCGCTGAAGAATACTCCGCGCCAACCGAATGCCTCCGACAACAGGCTCGACAGCGGGCGCGCCAACAGAATGCCCAGCAGCAGGCCGCTCATGATGTTTCCTACCACCCGCCCGCGGGTTTCTTCAGGTGCCATGTGCGCAGCCAACGGCACGAGAATCTGTACAGCCACGGAAGTGAGACCGATGAGCAATGACAGTGCCAGGAACAGCGAAGGCGACTGAGTGAAGCCGGCGCCGACCAGGCAAAGGCTCACCGCGAGTGTGAAACCCACCACCAGACGGCGGTTTTCCATCAGGTCGGCCAGCGGCACCAACAGGAGCAAACCCGCGGCGTAGCCAAACTGGGTCAGCGAAACAATCAGGCTGGCATGGGCGTTCGATAGACCGATTTGCGGAGCGATCAGCTCGACGATCGGCTGGGCATAGTAAAGGTTGGCGACGACGGCGCCACAACAGAAGGCCAACAAGGCCACCAGGGCGCCAGAGATTGACGCGGGCCGTTCACCCGTCACCGTCGTACTTGCCGTTGTTGCAACGTTACCGATGGGCATGATGAAACCTCATTTGCTTGGAGAAAGTTTCGGCAAGGCTAGACGCGACGTTCGCCAAGGAGAATCCACCGCTGGAGCAATTGAGCGATGCGTATGGCGCAACGACCCCAGCGTTGCCGATGGCGCAAAACGCCATTGCGCAGTTTGCTAATACCGCCGCCCGTCCCCCTTCTCTAACCTCGGCGAGATGAGTCCCTCGCGGGTTCCACGGACGAATGAAGGGTGACGTCATGAAAGCCAGGCAGCTGTGGGTGGGCGCTGTGGTGCTAGCTTCGGTAGGCGGGATATGCGCTGCGCTGTTGATGTGGCGCCCGGCGATCGTGCCGGCCAAACCGCCACAGCGTTTCGATTCCGCACAGGTGCAACAGGGTGCGCGGCTAGCCGAAGCCGGCGACTGCGCGGTCTGCCATACGCGTCCCGGTGGCCAACACCTGGCCGGTGGATTGGCGCTGGTGACACCGTTCGGCACGCTCTACAGCACCAATATCACTCCGGACGCCGAGACCGGTATTGGCCAATGGTCATTGCCGGCCTTTGAGCGGGCAATGCGCGAAGGAATCGCGCGCGATGGGCACTTGCTGTATCCCGCCTTCCCTTACGTGCACTACCGGCGCATGACGGATGGGGATATCGCGGATGTCTACGCGTATTTGATGAGCGGCCCCGCCGTGCGCTCGCCGGCCATACAGAACCGGATGAAATTCCCGATGAACATCCGGCCATTGGTGTCGTTCTGGAATCTGCTGTTCCTGCAGACAGAACCCTTGACGCCCGTGGCGCAGCAATCTGCAACCTGGAACCGCGGACGCTATCTGGTCGAAGGCCCTGGCCACTGCGCCGGCTGCCATTCTCCGCTCAACTTGCTAGGTGCCGAGAAACCCGCTCAGCACCTTGCAGGAGGGACGGTAGACGGATGGGAGGCGCCTTCTCTGCTGGGTATGGCCAACCGTGATTTTCCCTGGAGCAGCGAGCAGTTGGTGAGCTACTTGCGCGCTGAAGTGGTGGAGGGTCATGGCACCGCCGCGGGCTCGATGCGACCGGTCAGCCTCAGCCTGGCCAACCTGCCCGCCAGCGACGCCGAGGCCATTGCCGAATACCTGCTGAGCCTCAAGAACCCTGCCCCCACCCTACCCGCCTCAGCGATCACGCGCCCCACCGAGGTAGTCGGGCAGACGCCTGGGGCCCTGCTGTTCGAAGGCGCATGTGCGGGCTGCCATGGCCCGGCCGCGCCGATGCGAGAGATCGATGGACGCCCCGCTCTGGATCGGACATCAGCGCTGCATGCAGCGAGCGCGCGCAACTTTCTCAAGACAGTGCTCGAAGGTGTGCCAGCCACCCCAGGGCTTCCCGGACCGGTGATGCCGCCTTTCGCAGCCAGCCTGGATAACGACCAGCTTGCGGCGCTGGCATCGTTTGTTCGCGAGCAGGCCAAGCCTGGCCAGCCGTGGGCAGATCTTTCTTCCACCCTTCACGAGTTACGCCAGGAGGCGCAATGACCCAGATGACCCTCAACGTCAACGGCTCGCCCCATTCGCTGGAGCTGGAGCCCGACATGCCGTTGCTGTATGCGCTGCGCAATCACCTGGGGCTTAACGGCGCCAAGTACGGCTGCGGTTTGGGACAGTGCGGTGCCTGCACTGTGCTGGTGGATGACCAGCCGGTCTTTTCCTGCCTGACACCCTGCACGGGCCTGGAAGGCAAGCACATCCGTACGGTCGAGAGCCTGGGTACGGCAGAGCGCCCAGGTCCTTTGCAAAAGGCCTTTATCGAGACGCAGGCCGCTCAATGCGGTTACTGCATCGCCGGCATGCTGATGCGCGCCCAGGCGTTGCTTGAGCGCACTCCTCATCCGGACGAACACACCATTCGCGAGCATATGGCGACCAACCTGTGCCGCTGCGGAACTCACTTGCGGATCATCGACGCCATCAGCCGTGTTGCCAGACCAGACAGGAGCGCCACATGACACTTCACCATGAAGTCGATCAGGGGCGCCGCGCTTTTCTGCGCGCAGGAGCGCTGGTACTGACATTCACTCTGGTACCGGCGGCGCGTCATGCGCTGGCCGATAGCGAAGTCGATACGCTCGGCACGGTCGTGCTGGCGCCCGACCTCCCTGGAAGCCTGCGTACCAATCCCTACCTCGATGCCTGGATCCGCGTCGGTGCCGAAGGCATCACTGTCTACACCGGCAAGGTTGAATTGGGTACGGGGGTGAAAACGGCCCTTCTGCAAATTGCCGCGGAACGCCTGGATATCTCGCCCACCGCGATCCATCTGCTCACCGCGGATACCGCCCTGACACCCAACGAAGGTTATACAGCCGGCAGCCACAGTATTTTCGACAGCGGCACCGCCTTGTTCAACGCAGCGGCTCAGGTT
>NZ_JBFTLU010000083.1:0-12754 GCF_056396605.1 Pseudomonas sp. 05T35 | reverse complement strand
ACCACGCAGCGGTCGCCGGTGTGGCTGTGCAAACGGCCGTTGAGACGGTTGTTCTCGCCAATGAAGTTGGCAACGAAGGTATTTTTCGGCTTTTCATAGAGCTCGCGCGGCGGCGCGATCTGCTGGATTTCGCCTTGATGGAAGACTGCCACGCGGTCGGACATGGTCAGGGCTTCACCCTGGTCGTGGGTCACGTAGACCACGGTCACGCCGAGGCGCTGGTGCAGGTGTTTGATCTCCATCTGCATGTGTTCACGCAGCTGTTTATCCAGTGCACCCAATGGTTCGTCCATCAACACCAGTTGCGGCTCGAACACCAGTGCCCGGGCCAAGGCCACACGCTGTTGCTGACCACCGGAAAGCTGCGCCGGATAACGCTGGGCGAACGCATCGAGCTGAACCATGCTCAGCACGCGCTTGACCCGGTCACTGACGTCGCTTTTATTCAGGCCACGGACGGTCAGCGGGAACGCGAGGTTCTCGGCCACCGTCATGTGCGGGAACAAGGCATAGTTCTGGAACACCATGCCGATGTCGCGCTTGTGCGGCGGCACGTTGTTGATCGCACGTCCGGCCAGCAGGATTTCGCCAGCGGTCGGTGTTTCGAAACCGGCGAGCATCATCAGACTGGTGGTCTTGCCGGAGCCGGACGGCCCGAGCAAGGTGAGGAATTCGCCTTTGCGAATCTCCAGGTTGAGGTCTTTGACGATCAGGTTCTCGCCGTCGTAGCTCTTTTGCACTCCACGAAAGCTGACCAGAACATCATTCGCTCCAGCGCTTGAATCGACCTCGCTCATACCTGCACCTTTGTATTCTTTATATGTAGGACTGCTGAGGACTAAGCCTAGTGGAGCCTGCCGACCGCGCAAATCGGGGTGCAGGAGAGAATCGCCTCAGCCGGATGGAAGGTTGACTGTAGGGATTCCCCTACAAGGATGGCGGGTTTTGGCATATGCAGCGGCATGCTGTTAGCTGCAAGCCGCAAGAGTCGGCAAAGACGGTCTTGAGAGATGTCGTAAATGGATATGCGTACGCGATCTCTGTGGGAGCGAGCCTGCTCGCGATAGCGGTGGGTCAGTCGACATCGATGCTGAATGACATGCCCTCATCGCGAGCAGGCTCGCTCCCACAGGGTATAGCGGTGTTCTTCAGAGGAGCTTGTGCTCCATCGCGTACTTCACCAGTTCGGCGAGGGAGGTGATGTTGAGTTTCTGCATCAGCCGCGCCTTGTGGGTGCTGATGGTTTTGCTGCTCAACGCCAGTTGCTGGGCGATCTCATTGACGTTGGCACCCTGGGCCAGGCGCTCGAACACCGAAAACTCGCGCTCCGAGAGCAATGAATGCAGCGGCCGCGAATCCGTCAGGCCAACCTCGAAGACCATTCGGTCCGCCAGTTCCGGATCGATGTAACGCCCACCCGCCGCGACTTTGCGAATCGCCGTCAGCAGCAACGCCGGATCGCTGTCCTTGGTGGCATAACCGGCAGCACCGACCTTCAGCGCACGAGCCGCCATTTGCGCCTCGTCATGCATCGACAGCACCAGGATCGCCGGTGGATTGTTCAGTGCGCGAATCCGCGGAATCGCCTCCAGCCCGTTGACCCCGGGCATGGAGATATCCAGCAATACCACCTCGCAGGGAATGTGGCGCAAGGTCTCGAGCAGTTGCTCGCCATTGCTCGCCTCCCCCACCACCAGTAAATCCTTGGCAAGGCCGATCAACTGTTTGATGCCTTCACGGACGATGGTGTGGTCTTCGGCTACCAGTACACGGATCACGCTTTTCTCCTCATTGATGGGTTAAGCGCCGTAAAAGACGCAGCCTGCGGCAGCTACTACAAAGGTACACCCACGGCGCAGGCGACTAACGTTCATCAATCCAGCGGCACACACACGCACAGGGTCGTGCCCTCGCCTGGCTCACTCTCCAGCGACAACTGGCCGCCCATGATCAGCACTCGCTCGCGCATGCCAACCACCCCAAAGGACGTTGGCCTGCCTTCGGGGGCGACAAAACCTACGCCATCATCGCTGACCGTCAGGCACAACTCGTCGCCTTCCAGCACCAGTGTCAGTTCAACAGTATGCGCCTGCGCATGGCGCATGACATTGGTCAGCGCCTCCTGAAGAATCCGGAACAGACCGATAGCCTTGGCGTCGCTGAGGGTCGGCAGGTTATCCGGAACTTGCACCAGACACGGGATCTGTGTGCGCGCTTCGAAACGCCGGGCCTGCCACTCGATGGCAGACGCGATCCCGGCATCGAGAATCGGCGGGCGCAAGGCCGTGGCCACGTCCCGCACCAGTTGGAACAGTTGGGCGATCAGGCGCTTCATGCTGTTGAGACGGTCACTCAAGCCTGGGTCGAGATCGGCGTAGGCCAGTTCGCACATCGAGGTTTCCAGCTTCAGCACCGTCAGCATCTGACCCAACTCATCGTGGACTTCCCGGGCAATCCGGGCCTTTTCCTCTTCCCGCACGCTTTCCAGGTGCGCAGACAGTTCACGCAGTTGCTCGCGGGAGCTAGCCAGTTCCAGCTCGATGCGCTTGCTCTCGCTGATGTCCCAGACAATCCCGTCCCACACGAATGCACCATCGTCGAGCCGGCGCGTGATGGCCTTGATCTCGGCCCAGCGCTGCTCACCCTGGCGGGTGAGAATCCGGCCTTGCCATGACCAGTCACTGTCAGTGTCCAGTGCGTGATCCTGGGTCTGGTGATAACTCGCCTTGTCATCCGGATGTACCAGACTGCGCAGGCCCATGTCGCGTCGGCTCAAGGTTGCCGGTGAATAGCCCACCAGGCTCTCGCTGCCCTCGCTGATGTAGGCAAAGTCGATCTGCCCGGTCACCGGTGCCCGTTCCAGGCGAAAGACCAGGCCCGGCACGTTGGCGGCAATCCCCTGCAACCGTGCTTCGCTTTCCTGCAAGGCAGCCAACGCCCGACGGCGCTCGGTAACGTCGTTGAGGTAAACGACCAGATACTCGCTGTCGCGAAACCGCAAAAAACTCAACGAAACGTCGGCCGGGAGAATGCTGCCATCGGCGCGTACGCAGTTGGTTTCGAAACTTTGCGGCGCGTCCTCGCTGGCCCGGGCACTCCTCCACAGGCTCAACCAACGGTCCATGTGCAACCCGGGTTCGAAGTCGATCAGTGGCCGATCAATGACGCCACCTGGTGCATAACCGAGCATCGCCTCCGCCGCACGGTTGGCGTAACGCACATGACTGTCCCAATTGACCCAGAGGATCCCGACCGTGCTTTGATCAATCGAAAACTGCGTCAGGCGCAACGCTTCTTCGCTGGCCTCGCGCAGGGCAATGTCTTCGCGGGCTGCCAGTAAACGCTGCTCAAGAGTATGTTGCTGACGGCGCTGCCACAGCACGACGGCCATGCTGCTGAGGAACAACACAGCCAACAACAGGCAAAGGTTTTGCCAGAACCCCGGCGACTCGCTCAGGCGCGGGTATTTGGGTTGCAGCCAGCTCGCATGCAACTGCTCAAGATCCTTGGCGGGAATCGCACGCAAGGCGCTTTCGACAATGCCGGCCAACTCCGGCCAGTCGCGGCGGGTCGCCACCCGTAGCAATTGCGGCAAGCCAATATCGCCAACCACCACCAACCCGGAGAATTCGGGTTCGATCGACAAACGGCTGAGTTGGGCTTCATCAACGACAGCGTAGCGGGCCTGTTGAGCCAGCAGCAGTTGCAGCGCCTCACGCTCCGTCGGCACGCCCTGCAAGTTGAGATTGCCGTAAGTGTTGCGTAGATAATCGGCAATCGCGCCAGGCATGCGCACAGCAACCCGCGAATGGCTGTCGAGTTTTTCCAGTTCGATGGCACCGGCGCCCTTCTGTTCGCCGACCACCAGTTGCGGCACACGCATGTACGGGTCGCTGAATTGCCATAGACGCAAGCCGGCGGGGGTTTGGGTCATACCCGGCGCGAGGTCGACTTCACCTTCGCGTACTGCGTCTTCCAGTTGCGCCACATCAGGAAAGTGGCGCCACGAGAACTCGATATTCAGCGAGCGGGCAACCCACTGCATCAATTCGATATTGGCTCCGGACAACCGCTGCAAGCGCCGGTCGTACTGTGCAAAAGGTGCTTGCAGCACCACCCCCACGCGCAGTTCGTTGTGCTCGGCGAGCCACTGGCGCTGCTCGACGCTCAACGGCGCCCCATGCGCAGGCAATGCCGGTGCCGCCCATGCCATCAAGGGAAGCCAGCAACAGCCGATAACCAACAGGCAGCGAAAACGCATCATCCGAAGTCTCACACACTGACAAATACTGACCAACCCATTAGGCTGCCGGGATTACTTCTGGCCTGGAATATCCGATGCCCCCTGTCTACCGCTTGGCACTGCCAGCATTGTGCCTGTCGCTGATCCTGCCTTGTGCCTTTTCAGCTCAGGCTGCCGCCCCGGCATCCGCTGCCGCGGAAAAGCCCGCCGAAGTAAAACCGGCCGAACGCCAGCCTCTGCCAGAGCGTAGCCAGGAAGAAGCCGTCGCTCTCGAACGAACGGTTCCCGCGCAAGAGCAACAGTCGTTGCAGGCTGGCAGTGACAGTTTTCTCGCGCTGTGGAAACCGGCCAATACCAGCACCCCCAAAGGTGCGGTGATTATCATCCCCGGTGCTGGAGAAACCGCTGACTGGCCTCAAGCTATCAGTCCTTTGCGGCAAAAACTGCCCGATGCCGACTGGGGTAGCCTGAGTCTTACTCTGCCGGACCTGCAAAGCAATGCCCCGCAAGCGCGTGTCGTCAACGTCGCACCCGCGCCGGCCAAAACCGAGACTGGCAGCAAAGACGCCAGCACCGCCCCGCCCATCGAGCAAGTGGCCGGCGGTGAAGGAGATATCGCCGATCGCGCGGTTGCCGAGACCAGCGAAGAGCAAGCCAAGGCTGACGCCGAGCGGATCTACGCACGGATCGACGCAGCCATTGCGTTCGCCGAACAACAAAATGCTCACAGCATCGTCTTGCTCGGTCACGGTACGGGAGCTTATTGGGCTGCTCGCTACCTGAGTGAAAAACAGCCATCGCGCATCGAGAAGTTCGTGATGGTTGCCGCACAGACACCCGTGACTGCGAAGCCCGGGCTGGCGGAATTGACCACCACCTTGAAGCTGGCGACCTTCGACATCTACTACAAGGACAAGGTGCTGGTGCAGAGCGCTGCCCTGGAGCGTTTGCAGGCCAGCAAACGCCTGAAGGCCTCGACGTTCAGTCAGCTGGCGCTCAAGACGTTGCCGGGTAATAGTGCTGCCGAACAGGAGCAATTGTTCCGCCGTGTGCGCGGTTGGTTGAATCCGCAGAACACCGGGAGTTGATCGGCGGATACACCGAAGTCCCCGTAAACCAATGTGGCGAGGGGGCATGCCCCCTCGCCACAGAATCAGCGACAGTTAACGAAAATTCCGTCGCTCGCGAATCAACGTATAGGCGCTGTGCAACTCGCGAGTCTTGTCAGTCGCTTCGCGCACCTGAGCAGCAGTCGCCCCGCTGCCGGCAATCTTGTCCGGGTGATGACGACTGAGCAAACGTCGATACGCACGCTTGATTTGCGACGGCTCACTGGTGGCTGACACCCCGAGCACCCGCAGCGCCTCCTGATAAGCCGCGGCACTGTTTACCAGTGTTTTTTTGTGCGGCTCGTAATCACTGGCCAGGGCCTGCACCTGCTCCGGCGTCCAGCCCAGCCACTTGCCCCACTGCGAAATCAGCTCACGCTCCGCGCTTCCGGCACGCCCGTCAGCCCAGACCATCCGCCAACAGGCGCGCAACACACCTTCGGCGGCATGCGGCTGCGCGCTTAAACGGCGCAGGTAGCTGCGCAAGTGATCATGCCCCGACTTGYCACGGTTGAACGCCGCGATTGCGCGTTTCTGCGCCGATTCGCTCATGTCCAGCGAACGCATTTCCTGACGCGCCTGGTGGATATGACCATCCACCACCCGGCCATCGCTCTTGGCCAGGCGTCCCAGCAATACAAACAGTAATTCATCGTTACGCAACATCGGCCGACCGCCGAGTCGCTCACGCAACTGCCCGAGGCTTTGCAGCTGCAAGCGCCGATCCAGCGCCTGCCCCAACAATGCACCGAGTATGGCCCCCGGAATGCTGGCTATCGCAAAGCCCGCTCCGGCTCCGATCAGAGTCCCTGGCCACAACATATCAGTAGCTCGCTTCTATCAAGTGTTCGACGTGCGCCAGACGCTCATGCGTGCCGACATCGACCCAGTGCCCACGCAGTTGCTCGCCGCTCACCTGCCCTTGCGCCATGGCGTCGCGCAACAACGGAGCCAGTTTGAAGGCGCCGTCCGCGCATGCCGCGAAAAGCTTCGGATGCAGCACCGCGATGCCACTGTAGGTGAGCGTTTGCGCACCTGGCTGGCCGTCCCGCACTTGACCATCGACCAGACTGAAATCGCCGCTCGGGTGATGGTCCGGGTTGTCGACCAGTACCAGATGGGCCAGGCCCGCCATCGGCTGACGCAATGCCGTGAAGTCGTAATCGGTCCAGATATCACCGTTGACCACCACAAAGGCGTCATCCCCCAGGAGCGGCAAGGCGCGGAAGATCCCGCCGCCCGTCTCCAGCGGCTCACCTTCCGGCGAGTACTGGATGCTCAGGCCATAACGCGATCCATCGCCCAGGTAATCTTCGATCTGCTGTCCCAGCCAGGCGTGATTGATCACCACCTCGCTGAAACCTGCCGCCGCCAGCGCTCGCAGGTGGTACTCGATCAGCGGCACCCCGCCAACGCGCACCAGCGGCTTGGGTGTGGTCAGGGTCAGCGGACGCATGCGCTCGCCTTTACCGGCCGCAAGAATCATTGCCTTCATGCAGTCACTCCTACCGACTGGCGCAGACTGGCCAGCAACACATCCAGTTCCACCAGCTCAGGACGACGAGCAATCACTGCTTCTATATAAGCAAAGAAGCGCGGCACATCGCCGAGGTAACGCGGCTTGCCGTCGCGGTGGCAGATGCGGGCGAAAATGCCGATCACTTTCAAGTGACGCTGTACACCCATCAGGTCACTGGCACGCAGGAAGTCTTCTAAATCAGGCTGAACCGGAATACCGAGCGCAGCCGCTTGTTGCCAGTAATCCGCCAGCCAACCGCGCACACGCTCCTCGGGCCAGCTGAGAAAGGCGTCCTTGAACAGGCACGTCACGTCGTAAGTTACCGGGCCATACACCGCGTCCTGGAAATCCAGCACGCCGGGGTTAGGCTCGCTGAGCATCAGGTTGCGTGGCATGTAGTCGCGATGCACCAGTACTTGGGGCTGGGCCAGGGCACTGTCGATCAGCTTGTCGCTGACGTGTTGCCAGAGCATTTGCTGTGCCGAATCAAACTCGATGCCCAGCTCGCGCTTCACGTACCACTCGGGGAACAGTTCCAGCTCGCGGCGCAACAGTGCCACGTCATAGCTGGGCAGTGGCGCATCCATCGGCAACTGCTGAAAAGCCAGCAACGCTTGCAAGGCATCCTTGAACAAATCGTCGGCATTTTCGCTGTCGATCACGTCCAGATAGGTCTTGTTGCCCAGGTCATTGAGCAAAAGAAAACCGCGTTCAAGGTCTTGTGCGTAGATTTTTGGCACGTTAATTCCGGATTTCGCCAGTAAAAAGGCGATATCCACGAACGGTTTACAGTTTTCCTGGGGCGGCGGAGCGTCCATCACGACAAAGCTGCGGCCGGCGCCTTCCCAACGGAAGTAACGGCGGAAACTCGCGTCGCTGCTGGCCGCAGTCAATGTGGCCGGGGGTACGGCGCCCCATCCTTGCTCGGCAAACAGCGTTGCCAATTGCTCATCGAGCCAAACTTTCAGGTGTTGCAAGCGTACATCTTGTTCAGGCATTACAAGGGTCTCCGACGGCGCTAGCCGTCAAGCGGGTCATGCTTTATTATCCAGCATCTTTTTCAGACCATCGAGAGGCGTGCGGCCCACACCGCGGGCAGATGGCACGCAGGAAGCCCGGACTAATAAGATGGCATTGAAATCCCCCGCGTTTCGTAAAAAATTTCCGTTGTTGGTTACCGGCAGTTTGCTGGCCCTGCAACCTCTAGCCACTTCGTTCGTGGTCGCCGCGGAACAGTATGACTGCTCAGTCTCTGCTTCGGGTTCCTGGGACTGCGCGCCAAAAGCCAACGCAGCCCAATTACCACCGCGCCCTGTACATGAGGGCAGCGCGGTCCGTTCGGGCAACGAGTCAACGGCCGAGAGCAGCACTGCAGGTGGCGAAACCGCCAACAAGCCTGTGCTGGTCACCGAAGCCAAGGGCCGCGCCCTGAAGTCGCGTAGCGCCGACTACAGTCACCTCGACTGGGTCCCGCGTGAGAAGCTCACCGCTGCCCAATTGGCTGAAACAGGTCCTTATTGCTCTGGTTCCTATATCGAACCAATTCGTCCTGGCATGAATGACACGACGAATAAAAGTGACGCCCCGACCTTTATCGGCGCCAAAGCCTCCCGCTACCAGCAGGAAGAACAGGTGGCGACCCTCGCCGGTGACGTGGTCATGCGCCAGGGCAGCATGCAGGTCGAGGCCGATGAAGCCAACCTGTATCAAGCCGAAAACCGTGGCGATCTGAACGGAAACGTGCGCGTGCGCGACAACGGCGCGCTGATCGTCGGCGATCACGCTGAAGTGCAACTCGACACCGGCGAAGCCCAGGTCGACAACGCCGAATACGTGATGCACAAATCCCGTGTCCGCGGCAGCGCGCTGTATGCCAAACGTGCGGAAAACGCGATCATCCGCCTCAAGGATGGTACGTACACCACGTGCGAACCGAACAGCAACGCCTGGCAGCTCAAGGGCAACAACATCACCTTGAACCCGGCGACCGGTTTCGGTACCGGGACCAACGTGACACTGCGGGTCAAGGACATTCCGGTGTTCTACACCCCGTATATCTATTTCCCGATAGATAACCGTCGCCAGTCCGGCTTCCTGCCGCCAAGCTTCAGCACCAGCAGCAAAACCGGCTTCATGCTGGAAACACCGTATTACTTCAACCTGGCACCGAACTACGATGCCACGCTGTATCCGCGCTACATGAGCAAGCGCGGCATGTTGATGGAAGGCGAGTTCCGCTACCTGACCAAGTCCAGCGAAGGTCAGTTCGGCGCCGCGTACCTCAACGATGACGACACCGAACGCAAGTTACAGTCCGACTACGAAAAAACCCGCTACATGTACAACTGGCAGCACAAGGGCGGACTGGATTCGCGGATATTCACCCAGGTCGACTACACCAAGATCAGCGATCCGTACTACTTCCAGGATCTGGAGACCGGGCAGCTGGGCGTCAAAAGTGTTTCCGACTACGTGAACCAGCAAGGTTCGGTCACCTACCGTGGCGACACTTACAATGCACGCCTCAACCTGCAGGCTTACCAGCTGGCGTCGATTTCGAACATCACGCCTTATAATCGTCTGCCGCAGATCACCTTCAATGGTTTCCTGCCTCAGAAACCTGGTGGACTGAACTTCGCCTACGAAACAGAAGCCGTGCGGTTTGAGCGGAGCCTGCAAACAGGGCAATTTTACGACCAGGACGGTATTGCAAGTAACCGACTCGATACAAACGTCTTCGGCGTGGCGCGCGCCAACGGCAATCGCCTCAATGTGGCGCCAAGCATCAGTCTTCCACTCAACGCGACCTATGGCTTCCTGAAACCAACGCTCAAGTATCAGTACACTCAGTACGATCTTGACCTGGATAGCACAGGTAAAGGCCAGGTCGCCGGTCAGACCGCGGAACAGGATCGCCTCCTCGGCACCTACAGCCGGAATCAGAGTCGTGCGGTTCCTATCGCAAGCATCGATAGCGGTCTGTACTTCGACCGTAATACCCAATGGTTCGGCAAGAACTATCGCCAAACCCTGGAACCTCGCCTGTACTATCTCTATGTTCCCGAGAAAGACCAGAGCAATATCCCGGTATTCGACACAGGCGAGTACACGTTCAACTACGCCTCGCTGTTCCGCGACAACCGCTTCTCGGGCTCCGACCGCGTCGGCGACGAAAACAAACTGTCGCTGGGCGTGACCAACCGCTGGATCGAAGACAACGGCTTCGAACGTCAACGCATCAGCGTTGGCCAGGCCATGTACTTCAAGGACCGCAAAGTACAACTGCCGGGTATCGATGCAACAACCCGTGCCGATGCGCACTCCAACGTCTCGCCGTACGCCCTGGAATATGAATATCACTGGAACCGCGATTGGCGGACCACAGCCGACTACAACTGGGACCCGGACAGCCGTAAACCTCGCTCGGGTAGCGCGATGTTCCACTACCAGCCTGAAGACAACCCGAACAAGGTCATCAACGCCGGTTACCGCTATCGCAATGACATGGTTCGCTACGACCAGACGACGGGTAAGTGGACTGTGGGTGGCGGTGACTATGGCACCCCTGGTACGTCTGGTTTCGTGAAGGATTACTACAAGATCAAACAGCACGACTTCTCGGTGATCTGGCCTGTCGTGCCGCAATGGAATGCCATCAGCCGCTGGCAGTACGACTACAACCGCAACCGCACCCTGGAAGCCTTCGGTGGTTTCGAGTACGACAACTGCTGCTGGAAACTGCGCCTGATCAACCGTTACTGGGTGTCGTATGACGAGTTCAGTCAAGAAGCCCCGCAAAACGAAAAAGGCGACCATGGCGTCTTCCTCCAAATTGTTCTGAAAGGTCTCGGTGGCGTTACTGGCGCCAAGGTAGAGAGCTTCCTCGACAAAGGCATTCAAGGTTATCGTGAACGTGAAGACCAAGCTTTCTGATTGTCTGCGCCCGCTGCTGCTGGGCGCGCTGTTCCTGGGTACCGCGGCTAACGCCGCGGTACAGTCCATCGACAAAGTGGTGGCTATCGTCGACAACGACGTGGTCATGCAGAGCCAGTTGGACCAGCGGGTTCATGAAGTTCAGCAAACCATCGCCAAGCGCGGTGGCGGCACACCACCAACCAGCGTGCTGGAACAGCAGGTGCTCGAACGCCTGATCGTCGAAAACCTGCAACTGCAGATCGGCGAGCGTTCCGGCATCCGCATTACCGATGAAGAACTGAACCAGGCCGTTGGCACCATTGCCCAGCGCAACAACATGACGGTGGATCAGTTCCGTGCGGCATTGACTCACGACGGCCTGTCTTACGACGACGCTCGTGACCAGATCCGTCGCGAGATGATCATCAGCCGCGTTCGTCAGCGCCGTGTGGCCGAGCGGATTCAGGTGTCCGAACAGGAAGTGAAAAACTTCCTCGCCTCCGACCTCGGTAAAGTGCAGCTCTCTGAAGAATTGCACCTGGCCAACATCCTGATCCCAACCCCGGAAAGCGCCAATTCGGAAGCGATCCAGACCGCTGCACGTCAGGCCATGGAGATTTATCAGCAACTCAAGCAGGGTGCTGATTTCTCTCAACTGGCCATCGCCAAATCGGCAAGCGACAACGCACTGGAAGGCGGCGACATGGGCTGGCGTAAAGCCGCTCAACTGCCACCTCCGTTCGACCGCGAGCTGAGCGCGATGTCAGTGGGTGAAATCACTCAACCGGCACGTACACCAGGCGGTTTCATCATCCTCAAAGTGTTGGAAAAACGCGGCGGCGGCAATCAGGTGCGTGACGAAGTACACGTTCGCCACATCCTGATCAAGCCAAGCGAAATCCGCAGCGAAGAAGAAACCAAGCGTCTGGCGCAGAAACTCTACGATCGCATTTCCGCGGGCGAAGACTTCGCTGAACTGGCAAAAAGCTATTCGGAAGACCCGGGCTCCGCCCTTAACGGTGGCGACCTCAACTGGATCGACCCGAACGCACTGGTGCCGGAATTCCGCGAAGTAATGGCCAAGACCCAACAAGGTCAGCTGTCCAAGCCGTTCAAGACTCAATATGGCTGGCACGTTCTGGAAGTCCTTGGCCGCCGCGCCACCGACAGCACCAACCAGGCCCGTGAACAGCAGGCCATGACCGTACTGCGTAACCGCAAATACGACGAAGAGCTGCAAACCTGGTTGCGTCAGATCCGTGACGAAGCCTACGTTGAAATCAAGCTCCCTGGCGTCGACCAGGCAGCGAAGTGAACCCCAAGCGTTTTGCGCTGACACCCGGCGAGCCAGCCGGCATAGGTCCTGACCTGTGCCTGCTACTCGCCTCGCAAGCCCAGCCACATCCCCTGATTGCCATTACCAGCCGCGACCTGCTCCTTGAGCGGGCCGCGCAGCTGGGCGTGGTTGTCGATTTGCTGCCGGTAACACCGGACAATTGGCCGGACGTTCCTGCGCCGGCCAACAGCCTGTATGTCTGGGATACACCGCTCAGCGCACCGGTTACCGCCGGTCAACTGGACAAGGCCAACGCCGCCTTTGTCCTGGAAACCCTGACCCGCGCCGGCCAGGGCTGCCTGGACGGGCACTTCGCCGGAATGATCACCGCCCCTGTGCACAAGGGCGTGATCAATGAGTCGGGCATTGTCTTCTCCGGCCACACCGAGTTCCTCGCAGACCTGACCCACACTCCTCAAGTGGYGATGATGCTCGCCACACACGGCTTGCGAGTCGCGCTGGTTACCACGCACCTRCCGTTGCGGGAGATTGCCGATGCAATCACCCCTGAACGCCTGGAGCGGGTCACACGGATTCTGCACACCGACCTGCAACAAAAATTCGGCATCGCCCAGCCACGCATCCTCGTTTGCGGACTCAACCCGCATGCCGGCGAAGGCGGACACCTGGGC
>NZ_JBFTLU010000082.1:0-40624 GCF_056396605.1 Pseudomonas sp. 05T35 | reverse complement strand
GAACATGAACAGGGTGACAATTCGTAAGGCGCGTTGCTGATGGGTCATGGCGGTATTTCTCCTTGAACCCCAGTCTAGCCCCAAAAGATCGCCTCAAACGGTGAAATAACTCGCACAACACTTCTTGAATTTCTGCCCGCTGGCGCAGGGGCATGCATCATTGCGCCCGGCCTTGAGCTGTACAGTCGGGTCGATGAAGTACCAGCGCCCGGCATTTTGCACAAAGGATGAGCGTTCGCGGTGGCTGTGCTCGCCGGTGCTGTCGTGCCAGCGTGCGGTGAAGGTGACGAATGCATGTTCAGGCTGGCCGCCGAAGACCTCGGAGCTTTCCACCTCAAGGCCAAGCCAGGTGCTTTGCGCGCTCCATTCGCTGATCGACTGACGATCCAGGCCTGCCTGTTGGGCGGGCAGGGTGGTGGCCACCAGATAGTCGATCAGGCCCAGCACATAGGCGCTGTAGCGCGAACGCATCAAGGCTTCGGCGCACGGCGCGGGGTGGCCGGCGTGGTAGTGGCCGCAGCAGGCATCCAGCAGGGTGCCACTGCCGCACGGGCAAATGGACGTACTCATCGTGTTACCACCAATATTTTCCGAAGTTTTCCGGATTGGCCCAGAACCGTGAATTGAGCCAGTCAGGCACTTGTTTGTAGTCAAGCAAATCGTAGGTAAAGAGTGTCAGGACCTGTTCGTCACGCTGGAAGCGTTCGCTGGCCTGCAGTGCCAGGGAAAAAAAGTCGGTTTCTTGCCAACCGCAGGCTTTCAGGTCCGCCAGCACCGCGATGCGGCTGGCGTTGAGATTGCGAATCCCGCCGAGCAGGTTCAGGCCATCGCGTTTGGGTAGATGCTCAAGGCAGTCGAGTGCCAGCGCCAGGTCGAAGCGTTGTGCGGCAAGCTCAGGTGGCAAAGGGCCGGGCGCGACTTGTGCGACGCAGGCATCCGGGTGTGCGAGCTTGAAAGCTTCAAGCGCGGGGAAGTCGCTGGCGCCAATCAGCAACAGACGTTGTGGCGCATAGCGGTCGAGCAAGGCGGCGAGTGCCTGCTGGGGCGTGCGCGAAGAAATACCTGCGGTCATCGAAGATCCTCAATCAGATGTGCGAAGACTAGCCTGCCCGAACGTGCGGGCCTAGAGGCGGTTTGCAGACAATGGCGAGGCCTGCCGTAAATACGCGGCGAAAAGCCGTAGAGTCGAACGGGTCATGGACCGCTGATCGACAGTTGCGACGCTCTAAACCGCCCGTTCAGAAGAATTTTCGTTGGCCTCTGGCTTATCCGTTGCGGAAGTCGGTACTGTGCGTGCAAAGAATAATGATCTGCGGGGGGCGTACATGAAGGTGCTTTGGGGCTTGGGGAAGGGTTTGACCCTGTTGTTCTGGCTGGTAGCGCTGGTCAATCTGATCAGCCCGTTGATCGGTCCGTTTCATCTGATGATCAATCTGATCGGCTGTCTGTTGCTGATGACTCATGTTGTGGAGCTGGTGCTCTTTAACCGCAACCTTAAAGAGCGGGCTCATCCGTGGCGTGATCGCTTGCAGATCCTCATTGTCGGTATTTTCCATGTGCAAACACTTGCAGCCCCTGCCGCCGGGGAGGTTCGTCATGCGTAAGCTCTGCCTGCTCGCCGCCTTGATCAGCCCGATGGCGATGGCTCAAGTGGTCACGGTCGAGACCAACTCGCTGCTGCGTTTGCCCAATACCACCAGCACTTTGCAGCTGGAACGCCTGGAAGTCGCCGATAATGGCACGCTGCTGATCCCCTCCAACGTAACCGAATTGAGCGTTGGCGAGTTGCGTCTGGGTCGTGAGGCACGGATTGCGATTGTCCCCAGCGAACAGCCTCTGCAACTCAATATCAGTCGTGCGCAGCTTGCCAGTGGCAGCCAGATCACCTCGCGAGGCGCACCGGGCACCTACCTCAAAGCCGCCCGCGCCGGGCGCAACCTGAATCTGCGGATTGTCTCGCTGAACGCGCCCGAGTTGTCGGTGGATGCCCGTGGCGGCGCCGGTGCGCCGGGTTACGTGGGGCTCGATGGCGGCAACGGCCAGGAGCCGGGCTGCACGTGGGGCCAGGCCGGGCATGGGGCGGATGGCGATAATGGTGGCGATGGTCATGCCGGGGCGCCGGGCGCGCAGGTCCGGGTGGAATTGCCGCGTGATTACCCGGCCCAGCAGATCAAGGTGCTGGTCGACGGTGGCGCCGGCGGCGTGGCCGGTGCCGGTGGCAAGCCAGGCGCAGGCGGAAAGGCCAAGGGGTGTTTCGTCTACCGTGCCGACGGCGGCAAAAGCGGTCGCGCAGGTGCGCCAGGTCAGCCAGGTCCTGCCGGCGCGGCAGGTGCCGTGACGGTACAGCGGTTGTAACGATTGGCAAGGGGGGCGCGACACGATCCGTAACAGCTGGCGAAGCCTGCGTTCGGCTCGGTCCGCGTTCGGGCGAAGCAGTCGTAAAATCAGCCGCCACGTTTTTTCAGGTTAACCGTGGAGACAGGATTTACGGCCACTGCGTAGCCGAACGCAGGCTTCGCCAGCTGCTACGGGGGGGAATTCCTAGAACATCGGCCGAGCCGAAGCCACCGCTACCAGCAGCAACCCCAGCGACAGATTGATCCCCACCAGACGCCGAATCTTGCCCAGCATCGCCGCACCCGCCGGCCAATCCTCAGCCAGCACGGCTTTGCGCAACTCCGGCAGATTCAGCGCCTGAATGCGGATAAACAGCGCGGTCATCACCAGGTACAGCCCCATCATGATCTGCACGTAACGCGGCGYGGTTTCAAAGCCACTGAAGCGCAGATGAATCAGCCCGACACCACTGATCGGCAAGATCACCACCGCGACCCAGACCCAGACAAAAAAACGTTGAAACACTTCTACCCACAGCTTCAGTCGCGCAGGCCCGTCAAGTGCCTTCATGGCGGCGGGGCGCAGGACCATCCAGGCGAAAAACATGCCGCCGACCCAGACCAGGGCCGCCAGTACATGCAGGGTATAAATGAGGGCGAAAGGTGTCATTGGGGTACTCCGTTCTGCGCGGGATTAATTAGCGGGGTATGATAGCCGCCGATCCGAACCACTGAAAATTTATCCAGCGTTTTTTGCGCCCGACAATCCATGATCAGCACAGAACTCAAAACCACGATCCAGGGCGCCTACTCGCGTTTTCTCGAAGCCAAGAGCCTCAAGCCGCGTTACGGCCAGCGCCTGATGATCGCCGAAATAGCCAAGGTCCTCGGTGACATCGACACCGACGACGAAGGCCGGCGCAGTGGCGACCCCGCGATTGTCGCGGTGGAAGCCGGCACCGGTACCGGGAAAACCGTGGCCTACAGCCTGGCGGCGATTCCGACTGCCAAGGCCGCTGGCAAACGCCTGGTGATCGCTACGGCGACCGTCGCCCTGCAAGAACAGATCGTCTACAAGGACCTGCCGGACCTGATGCGCAACAGCGGGCTGAACTTCAGCTTTGCGCTGGCCAAGGGCCGTGGCCGCTACATGTGCCTGTCCAAGCTCGACATGTTGTTGCAGGAAGGCCACGCGCAAACCGCTACCGCGCAGCTGTTCGAAGAAGAAGGCTTCAAGATCGAGGTCGATGAAGCCAGTCAGAAGCTGTTCACCAGCATGATCGAAAAGCTTGCCGGCAATAAATGGGACGGCGATCGCGACAGTTGGTCCACCGCCCTTGAAGATGCGGATTGGGCGCGYCTGACCACCGATCACAGCCAGTGCACCAACCGTCATTGCCCCAACTTCGGTCAGTGCGCCTTCTACAAGGCGCGCGAAGGCATGGGCAAGGTGGACGTGATCGTCACCAACCACGACATGGTCCTCGCCGACCTGGCCTTGGGCGGCGGTGCCGTCCTGCCCGACCCGCGCGACACCATCTATGTGTTCGACGAAGGCCATCACCTGCCAGACAAGGCGATCGGCCACTTCGCCCATTACACGCGTTTGCGATCCACCGCCGACTGGCTGGAAACGACCGCCAAGAACCTCACCAAGTTGCTGGCCCAGCATCCACTGCCGGGCGATCTGGGCAAACTGATCGAACAAGTGCCGGAGCTGGCGCGAGAGATCAAGACCCAACAGCAGTTCATGTTCACCGCCTGCGAACAGGTTGCCGAATTCAAGCCCGGCGAAGACGTCGAGGGCCGTGAACGGCCGCGTCATCGTTTCGTCGGCGGGGTGATTCCCGAGCATATGCGCGAGATGGGCATCGAGCTGAAGAAAGGCTTCGCACGCCTGACCGATGTCTTTACCCGGCTTACCGAGCTGCTCAAGGAAGGTATGGATGGCGAGGTCAACATCGGTATCGCCAGCAATCAGGCGGAAGAGTGGTATCCGCTGTTTGGCAGCCTGCTGTCCCGTTCCCAGGGCAACTGGGAGCTGTGGACCGCATTCACCGCCGAAGACCCGGAAGACAATCCTCCGATGGCGCGCTGGCTAACCCTGGCCGAAAGCGGTTCGCTGTTCGATATCGAGGTCAACGCCAGCCCGATCCTGGCGGCGGAAATGCTCCGACGCAACCTGTGGAATGTGGCTTATGGTGCGCTGGTGACCTCGGCCACCTTGACCGCACTGGGCACCTTCGACCGTTTCCGCATGCGTGCCGGTCTGCCGAAAAAAGCCGTGACGGCGGTGGTGCCGAGCCCGTTCCATCATGCTGATGYAGGCGTGCTGCGGGTGCCGGACCTGCGCGCCGACCCACGGGACGCGGCGGCCCACACTGCGGCGATCATTCGTGACCTGCCGGAACTGGTCGAAGGCTCGCGCGGCACGCTGGTGCTGTTCTCTTCGCGCAAACAGATGCAGGACGTGTTCGACGGCCTGGACCGCGACTGGCGCAAGCAAGTGTTCATTCAAGGCAACCTGTCGAAGCAGGAAACCCTGAACAAGCACAAGGCGCGGGTCGATGGCGGTGACTCCAGTGTGCTGTTCGGCCTGGCGAGTTTCGCCGAGGGTGTCGACTTGCCGGGTGCTTACTGTGAGCACGTGGTGATCGCCAAGATCCCGTTCTCGGTCCCGGACGATCCGGTCGAAGCCGCGCTGGCCGAATGGATTGAAGCCCGAGGTGGTAATCCGTTCATGGAAATCTCGGTGCCCGACGCCTCGCTCAAGCTGGTTCAGGCTTGCGGGCGCCTGCTGCGCACCGAAGAAGACCGTGGCACCATCACTTTGCTTGACCGGCGTCTGGTCACGCAACGCTACGGCAAAGCTATCCTCAACGCGCTGCCGCCGTTTCGCCGCGAAATATCTTGAGACACGGTGGGCGAAATCGCCCACTTCGTTGTCTATCCCCCCACTACCGATTCCACACAGGCCGTTCACTGGTCGTTAGGGAGAACCTGGTTCATATGATTCGCCGTTCGTTACCCGCTGTTTTTGCCCTGATGTTCGCTGCGCCACTGCTGGCGGCTCCAGCCGGACAACAGACGCTGTTCAATTTTGTCCGGCCCGCCGATGTGGTCCAGGTGGCGACCCAGGACGCCAGCCTGCCGCAGTCCAATGCGGAGCAAACGGCCGAAGGTGAAGTGCTGCGCAGGGTGACTTTCAATCCGGCGGCTCAACCGAACCTGCGCCTGACTCCGCAAAGCGGCGCTTGGGACTGGTCACAGTCTGGCGTCATGAGCTTGCGTATCCAGAGTGCAATGAACTGGCCTGTAACGCTCTACGTGAAAATCCAGAGTAACGACGGCAAGACCCTGGTCAGCCGCATCGATTTGCCGGCCGGACCTGCGCAAACCCTGCTGGTGCCGCTGACACCGAGTTCGCCGTTGAGCCGGGGCCTGAAAGCCGGGCCGCCAATGCCGATCACTGTCGAAGGCCAGCGGGTGTTGCTGGCCAGCAGCACGGGTGAACTGGATCGCAGCCAGGTGGTGTCGGTGACGCTGTCGATGGATCAGCCAAAAGTCGCCCAGAGCATCATGCTTGAGCGCTTTGGCGTGCAGGACGGCGAGGCGGTGGTCAAAGCGGCCTACGGTTCGTTAGTGGATGCTTATGGTCAGTCCACGCGAGCGAAATGGCCGGAAAAAGTCACCAGCGACGAGCAGCTCAAAGCGGCGGCAAACAAAGAACAGCAGCAACTGAAAACCTGGCTGGCCGAGCGTGAGCGTTCGTCCCTGGACACGTTCGGCGGCTGGAGCAAAGGCCCGGCGTTCAAGGCCAGCGGCTTCTTTCGTACGGAAAAGCGTGATGGTCGCTGGTATCTGGTGACCCCGGAAGGTCACCCGTTCTATTCCCTGGGGGTCAATACGGTCGCCGCCGATACCAGCCAGACCTACGTCGCCGGGCGCGAAGCCATGTTCGAGTCGTTGCCCGCTAACGACGAGCCATTGGCCGGCCATTACGGTGAAGGCGACAATCGCACTGGCAATGGTTCCGATCAGGGGCGTGGGTTCAATGCCGGTCGCTGGTATGACTTCTACGGTGCCAACCTGCAGCGCACTTATGGCCAGCCGTGTGCGGTTGCGGGTGAAACCAAGGCCGAAGAAGCCAAGGCCGACGCCGCCACAACCCCGTGCGCTCCCCACTCGTTCGACGAAAAGCGCTGGGCCCACCATACGCTTGACCGCCTGCAAGCCTGGGGTTTCAACACCATCGGCGACTGGAGCGCTCCGGCGCTGGGCTTGAATGACCGTGTGCCGTACACCTTGCCGCTGTCCATCGTCGGCGATTACGCCAGTATCAGCACCGGCACCGACTGGTGGGGCGGCATGCCCGATCCGTTCGACCCGCGTTTCGCCATGGCCACCGAGCGCGCTGTGGCCATTGCTGCACGCGATCACCGCGACGACCCATGGCTGATCGGTTACTTCGCCGATAACGAACTGGCCTGGGCCGGTCCCGGCGATGACCCGAAGGCCCGTTATGCCTTGGCGTACGGGACATTGAAAATGACTACCGACGTGCCGGCCAAACGGGCGTTCCTCAAGCAACTGCGGGACAAATACCGTAACCAGGCGGGCCTGTCGAAAGCCTGGGGCATTGATCTGCCAGCTTGGGAATTGATGGAAGACCCGGGTTTCGTGCCGCCGCTGCCAAGTGCAGAGCACCCGGAAATCGAAGCCGACTTCAAATATTTCCAGAAAGTCTTCGCCGACACTTACTTCAAGACCATCGCCGATTCGCTGAAATGGCACGCACCCAACCACCTGCTGCTCGGTGGTCGGTTTGCCATCAGCACACCTGAGGCTGTCGAGTCTTGCGCGCAGTACTGCGACGTCCTGAGCTTCAACATGTACACGCTCAAACCTCAGGACGGTTATGACTTCGCCAAGCTACAGGCGCTGGACAAACCGGTGCTGATCACCGAATTCAACTTCGGCTCGCGTGATCGCGGTCCGTTCTGGGGCGGTGTGACGGAGCTGGCGAAGGAAGAAGACCGTGGGCCGGCCTACGCCAATTTCGTCAAGCACGCGGTGAGTGAACCGTCGATTGTCGGTGTGCATTGGTTCCAGTACCTCGATCAGCCGGTGAGCGGTCGTCTGCTGGACGGTGAAAACGGCCATTTCGGTCTGGTCGGAATCACTGACCTGCCGTTCCAGGGCTTTGTCGAGAGTGTACGCAAGGCCAACTTGCAGGCTGTCGATCAGCTCGGCAAAGAAGCCGAGAAGGCCAAGGCTGCGGCGGATAAAGCCGACAGTGCCAGTCATGACGACGCAGGTGGGAAAAAAGGTCGCGACAGCAAGGGCGCAGGGCAGGGGGCAGGCCATGCAGGTGGGCATTCGGCCAATGGTCATTAAAGCCAGCGATCTTTTGAGCTTTTGATCGTTGACCGATCAACGATAACAGCAACCACCCAGCCCGCCCCTGTTCCCAAATCGCTCAAGGGCTGGAACAATGCAGGTCATTGTGTCGAAACGTTTTTTCGGAGAGTTACGGGTGCTGATTCAAGGTCATTACGAGCTTAAATTTGAAGCGGTGCGTGAAGCTTTCGCAGCACTCTTCGACGATCCCCAGGAACGTGGCGCGGCACTGTGCATTCAAATTGGCGGTGAAACCGTCGTCGACCTCTGGGCCGGTACTGCCGACAAGGACGGTCACGAGGCTTGGCACAGCGACACCATTGCCAACCTGTTCTCCTGCACCAAGACCTTTACCGCGGTGACCGCCCTGCAACTGGTCGCCGAAGGCAAGTTGCAGCTCGATGCCCCGGTCGCCAGGTATTGGCCGGAGTTCGCCGCTGCCGGCAAGGAAGCGATCACCTTGCGTCAGTTGCTCTGCCATCAGGCCGGCCTGCCGGCCTTGCGCGAATTGCTTCCACCAGAGGCACTCTACAACTGGCAAACCATGGTCGACGCGCTGGCCGCCGAAGCCCCTTGGTGGACGCCTGGTGAAGGCCATGGTTATGCGGCGATCACTTATGGCTGGCTGGTCGGGGAATTGCTGCGCCGCGCCGATGGCCGTAGTCCGGGCGAGTCGATCGTGGCACGTGTTGCACGACCATTGGGGCTGGATTTCCATGTCGGCCTCGCAGATGAAGAGTTCCATCGCGTGGCGCACATCGCACGTGGCAAGGGCAATGTCGGCGATGCGGCGGCCCAGCGCTTGCTGCAAGTGACGATGCGTGAGCCGAAGGCCATGACCACTCTGGCGTTTACCAACCCGCCATCGATCATGACCAGTACCAACAAGCCGGAATGGCGTCGTATGCAACAACCGGCAGCGAATGGCCACGGCAATGCCCGCAGCCTGGCCGGGTTCTATAGCGGTCTGCTCGATGGCAGCCTGCTGGAAAGCGAGATGCTCCAGGAACTGACTCGCGAGCACAGCCTGGGCGAAGACAAAACTTTACTGACCCGGACCCGTTTCGGTCTGGGTTGTATGCTCGATCAACCGGATGTACCCAACGCGACCTTTGGCCTCGGCCCTCGAGCGTTTGGTCATCCGGGTGCTGGTGGCTCCGTCGGTTTCGCTGACCCGGAACGTGATGTGGCCTTCGGTTTTGTGACCAACACCCTTGGACCCTACGTGTTGATGGATCCACGCGCGCAGAAGCTTGTGCGGGTTTTGGCCGCCTGTCTGTAAAGGGTAGCTTCAAGGCATTTTTTTGAAAAAAACTTGCCCAATGGTCGCAGGACGGAACCCTGTGGCTTCTATAGTTTCAAAGCGTCTGTTTTATACGGGTCGTAGCGGCCCACAGCTTCTTATCTCATTTTGTGGATATCCCCATGTCACTGAACAAATCTCTAGCCTTGGCACTGTGTCTCAGCATTACCGGTTGCGCGCAAACCCCACAAAATGATGCAGACGGGGGCCACTGGTGGTCATTCGGTTCCGGTTCGGACAAGGTTACGGACAAAGCCGCTGCCAAACCGGACGCGAAGGCCGCTGAAGACGCTGCAGCCGCGAAGGCCAAATCGACCGCAAGTGCTGCTGCGCCAACCACCCCGGCTACAGTTCCAGGTTCTTCAGCTGCCGCAGCAGCCAAAGCCGATAGCGAAAGCAAATGGTGGTGGCCGTTCGGCGACCAGCCAAAGGCTATCACCAAGGCCGACATCAAAGATGTGCCAATGCCTGATCCGAAAATCACCCAGGCCTGGCTGGACAGCTACGAGCCACGCTTGCGGTCTGCGGTCCAGGACGGCCACATGCAGGTTGAACGTCGTGAGAACGTGCTGGTGGTCGTAGTGCCAGTGGATGACTCTTTTAACCCGAAACGTCCAGCCATGCTGCTGCCATCGTCCCTTGGGCAGTTCACCAAGATCGCCAAGCTGGTCGAGCCCGACAACCAGGCTGCCGTCCTGGTACTTGGCCACGGCGACGCTGTGGGCACAACTTCCGACGCTCAACAACTGAGCAAGGACCGTGCGACTTCCGTTGCGTCGATCTTCAGCCTCAGTGGTTTGAAGCGTGATCGTCTGATGTTGCGTGGCATGGGCAGCTTGATGCCGCGCGCCGCCAATGACAGCGCCCAGGGCCGTGCCTTGAACCGTCGCGTGGAAATCATGCTGACCCAGCGCACCACCATGCTGGCATTGCTGAACAAGTACAGCCAGCCGACCCCACCACCGGTGGAAATGGTTGCAGCGCAGCCCGCCAAGCCCGCAGCACCAGCTGTGGCCGCGAAAAAAGCAACGTCGAAGAAGAAAGGCGCTGTCTCGAAAAAGGCTCCGGCGAAGAAAGCTCCGGCCAAAAAACAGCCAGCCAAGAAGCCAGCTGCAGCCAAAGCGGACACTGCAGAAAAAAGCACCAGCGGCCAGTAATCGGCCAGCAACTGACTGATCAAGCACAAGGAAAACGCTATGCCCCGGACTCTGGCTGATATGCGTCGTGACTACACTCGCGATGGTTTGACCGAGGCTCAGGCCCCGGCCGAGCCATTCGCGCTGTTTCATCAGTGGTTTGCCGAGGCGGTGAATACCGAACAACCTCCGGTCGAGGCGAATGCCATGACCCTGGCCACGGTTGATCAGGACGGTCGCCCGCATTGCCGGATCCTGTTGCTCAAGGGGCTTGATGATCAGGGTTTTACCTTCTTCACCAACTACGACAGTGCCAAGGGTCAGCAGCTGGCGGGCAATCCGTTTGCTGCCATGACCTTCTTCTGGCCGACCCTTGAGCGCCAGGTGCGAATCGAGGGTCGGGTGGTGAAGGTCACGCCGCAGGAATCCGATGCCTATTTCCAGGTACGGCCGCTGGGCAGTCGCCTGGGGGCCTGGGCGTCTCCGCAGAGTCAGGTGATTGCCGATCGTGCCGAGTTGGAAGGGCTGCTCAAAGTCACTGAAGCGCGCTTCAGCGATAGCCAGCCGCATTGCCCGGAACATTGGGGCGGCTATCGTTTGTTGCCAGAACGCATCGAGTTCTGGCAAGGTCGGGCGAGTCGTTTGCATGACCGTCTGAACTATCGTCTGCAAGGCGCGGACTGGACTCGCGAGCGCCTGGCACCGTAAACCGGCTACACAGTGGGGTAGGTGGCAGCCGCCGCCTCCAGCCACTGTGGCAGGTCCTGACGTTTGATATTCTGCTGCCGGGCAATGGCCAATTGTTGCAGCATGAACGCCTTTTTCCGCTCGTCATTGCCGGCAAGTGCCAGCGCCAGATCACGGTCCATCCAGCGTTTGATCCTCACGTACAGCCACCAATGGAAGTACAGCCCGGCAACGGTGGTGGCGACAATGATGAAGTAATCCATGGAAATCCTTGATGCAATGGCGCAGATTCTGGAATTTGGCGCTACTGTGTGATGAGTTCTCAAGTGCGACTGTACTGCACCTGAATGAAACCAATTTTATCCGGGCGGTGCCGTGACAGGCGTCAAGCTGCGGAGTTTAATGAATACCTGTCCTTTGGAGTTGATGCTATGCGTAAGTCTGTTTTGCTGGTTGCTTCTTTTTCTACGATGGCGATGTTGCTCACCGGTTGCCAATCGAACCTGACCGGTGACTCCTACTCCCGTGACGAAGCACGTCGGGTGCAGACGATCCGTATGGGTACCATCGAATCCCTGCGTCCGGTGAAAATCGAAGGCACCAAAACCCCGATCGGCGGTGTAGCTGGTGCGGCCGTTGGCGGCGTTGCCGGCAGCTCCGTGGGTGGCGGCAAAGGCAGTATCGTCGCAGCAGTGATCGGTGCAGTGGCCGGCGGCCTGGCAGGTTCTGCCATCGAAGAAGGCGTGACCCGTACCCAAGGCGTGGAAATCACCGTTCGCGAAGACGACGGCAGCATGCGCGCCTACGTTCAGGAAGTTCAGCCAAACGAAGTATTCCGTGTTGGCGAGCGTGTGCGCATTTCCACCGTCGGTGGCACCAGCCGCGTTTCGCACTAAGTTTTACGCGGTTAAAACAAAACCCCGATCAGGTAACTGGTCGGGGTTTTGTGTTTTTGGCTGATTGTTTTGTTAGACCACTACAGCACACCTTGGCTGTGTGAACTCAGTAATAAATCCGGCTATTCAGGGCGCACTATTGATGCTCTTGCGACTGGCCGCTGCGGTTACTACGTAACCGATCAATGCGGCGAGGATCGAGCCAGTGAGAATGCCCATGCGGTCCATGCCGGCGTATTCGCTGCTGCCCGGCACAAAGGCCAGGGAGCCGACAAACAGACTCATGGTGAAACCGATACCGCAAAGGATTGCCACGCCGAGTACCTGGCCCCAATTGGC
This sequence comes from Pseudomonas sp. 05T35, assembly GCF_056396605.1. Lineage (NCBI taxonomy): Bacteria > Pseudomonadati > Pseudomonadota > Gammaproteobacteria > Pseudomonadales > Pseudomonadaceae > Pseudomonas > Pseudomonas sp. 05T35. The sequence goes on along the minus strand of NZ_JBFTLU010000082.1, from coordinate 28,527 downwards.
GCCAGCGGGGAGGGCTGCAATGCCTATCTTCACGGCGAGCCAGGTCAGGCCGAAGACGCCAACGGTTTTGCCCAGCAGCAAACCGGCAGCAATGCCCATCGGTACGTGGTGGGTGAAGCTCTCAAGGTTAACGCCAGCCAGTGAAACGCCGGCATTGGCGAAAGCGAACAACGGCAGGATGCCAAAGGCCACCCAAGGGTGCAGCGCGTGCTCCAGGCTTAGCAATGGAGAAGGCTCGGCGTTTTTCGTGCGTAGCGGAATGCAGAACGCCAGGGTCACACCGGCCAGCGTGGCGTGGACGCCGCTCTTGAGTACGCACACCCATAGAATCAGGCCAATGATCATGTAGGGACCGAGCTTGACCACGCCTAGCCGATTCATCGCCACCAACGCCACCAGAGCAGGACGATCTGCGACGGTTTGGACAGGTGGCCTTCAAGGATTTCGCGTTTGACCTCAAGGCCGATCAACAGGAAGAACATCGCCATCAGGCCGTCGTTGATCCATAACAACAGCGGTTTGGCGATTTTCAGGGCGCCGATCTGGGCGACCACGGGAGTGTCCAGCAGGYCGTTGTAGAGCCAGGACAGCGGTGAGTTGTTGATGATCAGGGCAAGGGCGGCGGCGGCAATCAATAACAGACCGCTGGCAGCTTCCAACTGAAAGAAACGCGTGAAAGTGCTACGCAGAGGCAAGGTCGCTCTCCATCTATCGATTCAAAAGGTGGACCACCCTAACCCGTACGGTTAGTTGTTAAAACAAAAGTTATATTCTTTTTTGTTATATACCGTTACAACGAGGACTCCCGGACCCGGCCTGAGCCTAGCAGTTGGCTGGCGTATTGGGCCTCAGCTGTACCTGTGCGTTATGCAGGTTTTTTCCTAAGCTTGTTGATTGAGCCTTTCGACAAGGTCAATCCATTGCCTGTTGTCACCGCCAGGTTTTCCTACGCCTATTCGATTCAATGAGAAAAAGACCATGAGCGACAACCGTCAGTGGGCTCGCGAAGCCATCCGGATCATCGAAGCCGACTTCCAGCGCAGCGCCGATACGCACCTGATCCCTTTGCCACTGCCGGGATTGCCGGGTATCGAGTTGTACTTCAAGGATGAATCCAGTCACCCCACCGGTAGCCTCAAACATCGGTTGGCGCGCTCACTGTTCCTTTATGCGCTGTGTAATGGCTGGCTCAAGCCGGGAGCACCGGTGATCGAGGCGTCCAGCGGTTCGACGGCGATCTCCGAGGCGTATTTCGCGCGCTTGCTCGGTTTGCCGTTCATTGCCGTGATGCCGGCCACCACGTCTCAGGAAAAGATCGCGCAGATCGCCTTTTATGGCGGCAAAAGCCATCTGGTGCAGGACCCGACACAGATCTACGCCGAGTCCGAGCGTCTGGCCCGGGAGCACGATGGCCATTTCATCGACCAGTTCACCTATGCCGAACGCGCCACCGACTGGCGAGCCAACAACAACATTGCCGAGTCGATTTTTCAGCAAATGCGTTTCGAACGTCATCCTGAACCGAGCTGGCTGATTTCCAGCCCTGGAACGGGCGGCACCACCGCGACCTTGGGGCGCTACGTGCGTTATCGCCAGCATTGCACCCGCGTGTTGTGCGCCGATGCCGAGCGTTCGGTGTTCTTCGAGTACTACCAGACCGGCGACGCGAGCTTGCGCCTGGATTGTGGTTCGCGGATCGAAGGCATTGGCCGGCCGCGGGTCGAGGCGTCGTTCTTGCCGAAGGTCATCGATGCGATGGTCAAGGTGCCGGATGCGTTGTCGCTGGCGGCCATGCATTATTTGGCGCAGCGTCTGGGCCGGCATGTGGGGGGCTCGAGCGGGACCAACCTGATCGGCGCCTTGATGGCGGCGCAGCAGATGGTGGCAGCGGGGGAGAGTGGCTCGATCGTGGCGATTCTGTGTGATAGCGGCGAACGTTACGCGACCACCTATTACAATCAGGACTGGCTGAAGGCCCAGGGTTATGAGTTGAGTAGCCTGATCGCGGCCGTTGCGGCCAGTGCCGAGCGCGGTGAGCCGCTGCCGAGCAGTGTGTTGCGCGCAAACATCTGAGATCGCTCAGACGCTGAACATTCCTGTGGGAGCGAGCCTGCTCGCGATGACGGATTAACATTCAACAGAGATGTTGACTGATCCGCCGCTATCGCGAGCAGGCTCGCTCCCACAGGGTTTTGTGTTGTGTGTCAGGCTTCGATAYCGAGAATATCCCGCGCTACCGCTTCGGCAATGCGAATCCCGTCGACACCCGCCGACAGGATCCCACCGGCATAACCGGCGCCTTCACCGGCCGGGAACAGGCCTTTGACGTTCAGGCTCTGCATCGACTCGTTACGGGTAATCCGCAGCGGCGAAGAGGTGCGGGTTTCGATCCCGGTCAGCACCGCGTCGTGCAGCGAGTAGCCGCGAATCTGCTTCTCGAAGGCCGGTAAGGCTTCACGAATGGCGTCGATGGCAAACGCCGGCAAGGCCAGCGCCAGATCGCCCAGTGCAACCCCGGGTTTGTAGGAGGGTTCGACGCTGCCCAGCGCCGTCGACGGCTTGCCTGCGATGAAATCGCCGACCAGTTGCGCCGGTGCTTCGTAGTTGCTGCCACCCAGCACAAAGGCGTGGGACTCCAGACGCTCCTGCAACTCGATCCCGGCCAATGGGCCGCCCGGATAGTCGACTTCCGGGGTGATGCCCACAACAATCCCGGAGTTCGCGTTACGTTCGTTACGCGAATACTGGCTCATGCCGTTGGTTACCACACGGTTCGGTTCGGAAGTCGCCGCCACCACAGTACCGCCCGGGCACATGCAGAAGCTGTAGACCGAGCGTCCGTTCTTGGCGTGGTGCACCAGTTTGTAGTCGGCGGCACCGAGTTTCGGGTGACCGGCGTATTTGCCCAGGCGCGCGCTGTCGATCAGCGATTGCGGGTGTTCGATACGGAAACCTACCGAAAACGGCTTGGCTTCCATGAACACGCCACGGCCGTGGAGCATGCGGAAGGTGTCGCGGGCGCTGTGGCCGAGGGCAAGAATCACGTGTTTCGAGTGGATCTGTTCGCCGCTGGCAAGCTCGATACCGGTCAACTGGCCGTCTTCGATCAGCACGTCAGTGACTTTTTGCTGGAAGCGTACTTCACCGCCCAGCGCGCGAATCTGCTCACGCATGTTTTCGACGACGCCCGTCAGACGGAACGTACCGATGTGCGGTTTGCTGACGTAGAGGATCTCTTCCGGCGCGCCGGCCTTGACGAATTCGTGCAGGACTTTGCGGCCGTGATGCTTGGGATCCTTGATCTGGCTGTACAGCTTGCCGTCAGAGAATGTCCCCGCGCCGCCTTCACCGAATTGCACGTTGGACTCAGGATTCAGCACGCTTTTGCGCCACAGACCCCAAGTGTCCTTGGTGCGCTGACGCACTTCCGTGCCGCGCTCGAGAATGATCGGCTTGAAGCCCATCTGCGCCAGCAGCAGCCCGGCGAAAATCCCGCACGGGCCGAAACCGACCACGACCGGCCGTTGGCTCAGATCCTGCGGAGCCTGGCCAACGACCTTGTAGCTGACATCCGGCGCCGCATTGACGTTACGGTCATCGGCGAACTTGTGCAGCAACTTCGCCTCATCGCGCACGCTAAGGTCGATGGTGTAGATGAAGCACAATTCGGAAGATTTTTTGCGCGCGTCGTAGCTGCGCTTGAACAAGGTGAAATCGAGCAGGTCATCACTGGCGATGCCCAGGCGTTGCACGATGGCAGGCCGCAGGTCTTCTTCGGGATGGTCGATCGGCAACTTGAGTTCGGTGATTCGTAACATGACGGGGTCCGGTTCGCGGGGGCGCACAACTGCGCCAAAGGCGTTTCACAAACCGGCGATTATAAGCCTCAACGGCCCGTTCCGGTGAGGCTAAAACAGCATCCTGTCGAATCAGTCGTTACGCGAGCCGCCGAAATACGCGCAGCCACGTTGTACCTGGCCGTTGACCCGCAACTCGGCGCTCATGAATTGAACGCTGCCACGGGTGCTGTCGACGCAGCGTTGTGGTGCGATCCAGAGTTCAACGTGTTGGTCATTGGCTTCGCTACTGAGGCTGAAACGCCCGTCACCGAGTTGTTCTTCCAGAAACGGCAAGGCCAACGCTGGCTGGCCGGCGCGCTCGACCACCATGCCCTTGGTGTTGACCTTGACGTTCCAGTCGGGCGTGTTGCCGCTGGCACGCAGGATCAGTCGCTGGAAGTTGGGGTCTTCACAGGCCGCGCTCGAGCGCTCGACGCGGTATAGCTGCTGCACGTCGAACTGGGCGCCCGCATCCGCTGATTTGCCGGTGGCAACCCGGCCGCGCACGTCAGCGAAAACCTTGTGCTGCGGGCCTGCCAGTGTTGCGGCTTCCTGCAGGATGCTGGTGCTGCCGGCGTCATTGACGACATACAGCTTGTTTTCCTGGCACGGCTGAAACATCAGCTTGCCATTGTTCATGCTGAGTTCGCCCTGCATGCGGGTCAGGCCCGCCATGGACGGTTTCTCAGGCTGGCTCTGCAGCAACTGGCAACCGGCGAATACAGGAAGCAGGGCGACAAACATCAGGGAACGGGCAGCACGCATCGTTGGGTCTCCAGACAAGTGCCGCCACGTTACTCAGGCTGACCGCTCATCACAACCCTGCAGTGCACCTGCCCTCCTGTAAAACGCCTTGCTCTCAGCCGACGTTGTAGATCTGGCCAGTCTGCAGGCCTTCCACACTTTTCGCGTAGGCCAGCGCCACATCGGCGGCTGGGACCGGTTTGAATCCGCGGAAGTACGGTGCGTAGCTGCCCATGGCTTCAACCAATACGTTAGGGCTGACCGCGTTTATCCGCAGACCGCGTGGCAATTCGATAGCCGCCGCTTTAACGAAACTGTCCAGGGCGCCGTTGACCATGGATGCCGAGCTGCCGGTACGAATCGGATCGTGGCTGAGAATGCCGGTGGTGAAGGTGAACGACGCACCGTCATTGGCAAAATCCCGGCCGATCAACAGCAGATTGACCTGGCCCATCAGCTTGTCTCGCAAGCCCAGTTCGAAGTCTTTTTCGGTCATGTTTGCCAGCGGCACGAAGTTGACGCTGCCGGCGGCGCAGATCAGCGCATCGAATTTGCCGGTCTGTTCGAACAGCTTGTGGATCGAGGCGCTGTCACTGATATCGACCTGGAAGTCACCACTCTTGCGACCGATACGAATGATTTTGTGGCGCTGGGACAGTTCCCGRTCAATGGCCGAGCCGACAGTGCCGGAGGCTCCAATCAGAAGAATTTTCATCGTGCGAATCCTCAAGTGGGTGAATGTGGTTTCAGTTTAGTGTGGTTTTTTTTATTGATAAGCGTGCTAATGGGCAACCTTTGGTTTTCAAATGGAAACAATCCATGAGCGAAATGGATGATCTGGCGGCGTTTGCCGTGTTGATCGAGGCCGGCAGTTTCACGCTGGCAGCGCAGCAACTGGGGTGTAGCAAGGGGCAGTTGTCCAAGCGCATCAGTCAGTTGGAGGCACGTTTCAGCGTAGTGCTGTTGCAGCGAACCACACGGCGTTTGAGCCTGACGGCGGCCGGTGCGGCGTTGTTGCCGCAAGCGCAGGCACTGGTGATTCAGGTAGAGCGGGCGCGACAGGCCCTGGCACGGTTGAAGGACGATATGGCAGGGCCGATTCGGATGACGGTCCCGGTGTCGCTGGGGGAGACCTTTTTCGATGGGTTGCTGCTGGAGTTTTCCCGAGAGTACCCCGACGTACAGATCGAACTTGAACTGAACAACAGTTACCGCGACTTGTCACGAGACGGGTTCGATCTGGCGATTCGTTCAGAGGTGGCCAACGACGAGCGAATGGTCGCCAAACCGCTGCTGGCCTGGCACGAGATGACCTGCGCCAGCCCGGCTTATCTTGAGCAGTTTGGTGAGCCGCAGACGCCGGCGGAGCTGGTCGATCATCGTTGCTTGCTCAATAGCCATTACAGCGGCCGGGAAGAGTGGCTGTATCACCAGCAACATGAACTGTTGCGGGTGCGGGTCTCGGGGCCGTTCGCCAGCAACCACTACAACCTGTTGAAGAAGGCTGCGCTTGCCCATGCGGGGATTGCGCGCCTGCCTTCTTACTTGTTGCAGGCTGAACTGGCCGATGGCCGTTTGCGCTGGCTGCTGCGCGACTATCAGACCCGCAGCATGCCGATGTATCTGGTGCACCCGTATCAGGGCGGCTTGCCCAAGCGCACGCAGGTATTGGCCGATTACCTGATGAGGTGGTTCAAGCGCAGCGGCGAAGCACTGGATCGGCTGTAGCAGCTGCTACAAGGGCTTAGCGTTTGGCGATCAGGTGATCGATCGACAGCACGCCCGGACCTCTGGCCATCAGGTACAGCAGAATCGCCGCCCAGGTGCCGTGAGTCGGGTAGGCGTCCGGGTAGACAAAAGTCTGAATGGTCAGCGTCATGCCCAGTAACGCCAGGGCCGAGAAGCGTGTAGCGAAGCCGACGAGAATCAGGATCGGGAAGAAATGCTCGGCGAAGGCCGCCATGTGCGCCGCCAGTTCCGGGGACAGCAGCGGCACGTGGTATTCGCTTTGGAACAACGGAATGGTCGAGTCCGCGAGGCGCGGAATACCGAGCTGGAAGGTGCCGTCGAACAGATCGATGGCCAGTCCCTCGACCTTGGTCTGACCAGACTTCCAGAACACCGCGGCAATGGAGAAGCGTGCAACGAAGGCGATCAGGCTGTGGGGGATCCTCTCGAACAGTTCGATGATCCGTTCGATCAGGTGGGTGATGGCGTTCGGGTGTTCGGTGCGGGTGGTCATGGCGATACCTTGTCGTGTTGCAGGTGGATGATGGCGTTATGGCCGATCAGCAGCGCCAGGCACTGGCTCAGGTCAAACGCCGGGGTGGCGTCCAGGGCGTCGGCTACCGCTTGCCCCAAAGGGCGGTTGTTTTGCAGGCTGTGGATGAAGGTTGCAGTGCCGACGTCAATCGCAAAGACCTCAACCTCCAGGCCATTGCGCAGCACCAGCGCGCTTTGCGGGCGATACGGCTCAAGGTCCCGGGGCGGTGTGTCAGCTTGGTGGGCGGCCCATAGCGCAACGGTGGCGTACGGCGAACTCAGCGTGAACGTTGAGGGATGCAGATGAATGTGTAGCTGGGCGAGCGCTTCGGGAGCCGCCAATGCCGCAGCAATCTGCGCAGGCTCGACGGCGTTGGCATCTGCCGCGTGATAGGCCATCACCCGCAAGCGTTCCAGGCGTGCGACGTCCGCGAGATACGGCACTGAAGTGGCCGGTGCAAAGTGCTCGATGAAACTGGCGAAGTCACAGCCGTAGTCATTGATCAGCGCACTGCTCGGTGGGAAATCCCGTACATAGAATTGGGCCATGGCCCGAAAAAACTCTTCTCCGACCAACTGCGAAACCACCGGATAACTGTCGGCCAAGGCGTTGATCAACGAGCTCTGCACGTTGTTGCGGTACACCGTGAAGCGGCTAACCGGGTCCGCGCCGTTAGCGCTGAACAAACCGTCAGGGCAGGGCCGTCGAGGATCAAGCAGGGCGGCGGCGAAATCGGCTTGAGTGCTCATCGGCGAACCCCGGTGTAACCCAGCAATTCATCGGCTTGACGGGCTTCGGCCTGCAGCACGGAAAATGCCGGCACCTGATTGTCGCGCTCAATCAGCGTGGCCACCGGCCCGACGCGCTCAAGAACACGTGTGTACAGCGCCCACACGGCGTTATCGATGGGGGCGCCGTGATCGTCGATCAGCAGGCGATCGCCGAGGCTGTCAGTGTCTTCGGCAAATCCGGCCAGATGGATCTCGCCCACGGCATGCAACGGCAATGCGTCGAGGTACTCCAGCGGATCGCGCTGATGATTGATGYAAGACACATAGACGTTATTCACATCCAGCAGCAAACCACAGCCGGTGCGGCGAATGACGTCAGTGATGAAGCAGGCTTCTTCCATGCTGGAGTGCTGGAACTGCACATAAGTCGCCGGGTTTTCCAGCAGCATGGGGCGTTTCAGATGCTGCTGGACCTGGTCGATATGCTCGCAGACACGCAGCAGTGTTGACTTGTTATAGACCAATGGAAGCAGGTCATTGAGAAACACCGGGCCGTGGCTCGACCAGGCCAGGTGTTCGGAAAAGGACTGGGGTTGATAGCGTTCGATCAGATCGGCGAGTCGGGCAAGGTGCTCGGTGTTCAGCGGTCCTTCGCCGCCGATCGACAGACCGACGCCATGCAGCGACAGCGGATACTGCTCGCGAATCAAACCCAGGAAATGCTGAAACGGGCCGCCGGCCACCATGTAGTTTTCGGCGTGGACTTCGAAGAAGCCGATGTCCGGGCGAGTATCGAGTACTGCGCCAAAGTGCTCGGTCTTGAGCCCCAGCCCCGCGCGGGGCGGGAGCTCGGACGCCAACGCCTGAGTGTGAGGATGTACGGTGTGCAGCGCTGAAGTGGTCATCATCAACACTCAGGCGGAGGAGGGATTACGACTTGGTTTTGTAGGCGGCCATTTGACCGAAGCCGGTCGGTGAGGTCGGGCTGGCAGTCTTCTCGCAAGTGCCTTTTGGCACCAGTTTGAAGTGGTTGCTCTCGTAGTCGACTTTCGAGGTGCCCGCGCAGGTAGTACCTGCACCTGCGGCGCAATCGTTCTTGCCTTTCATGGCGACGCCAAAGCATTTTTCCATGTCAGTGGCGGCGGCGTGGGCAGTGGTTGGCAGAGCCGCGATGCTCAGGGCGGAACCCAAGGCCAGGGCGAGGGCGGCAGCGGACAGGGTGCGAGTGGTAGCAGTCATGGTGTTTCTCCAAACAAGGGGTGGGTTCAAGTAAGCGTTGGTGCTTGCTTACCCCTCTAGAGAAAGGTCATTCGAGTTCGTTACAGCGCGACAAAAAAAAATCGGTTCACACAAAAAAATGTGGGAGCGAGCCTGCTCGCGATAGCGGACTGTCAGGCAACATCAACGTTGACTGTCAGCCCCACATCGCGAGCAAGCTCGCTCCCACACGGGCCGTTTTTTGTTGCAGCAGTGCTTAGCCGCCCAGGTAGGCGTCGCGCACTTTAGGGTCGCTCAGCAGGRCTGCACCGGTGCCTTGCATCACCACCCGGCCGTTTTCCAGCACATAGGCACGGTCGGCAACCTTCAACGCCTGGTTAGCATTCTGTTCAACCAGGAACACCGTCACACCATCCTTGCGCAGCTGTTCGATGATGTCGAAGATCTGCTGGATGATGATCGGCGCCAACCCCAGCGACGGCTCGTCGAGMAGCAGCAGCTTGGGTTTGCTCATCAGCGCCCGGCCGATGGCAAGCATCTGCTGCTCGCCACCCGACATGGTGCCGCCGCGCTGGTTGAAGCGTTCCTTGAGTCGCGGGAACAACCCCAGGACCTTGTCCATTTGCTCCTGGTAATCGCCCTTCTCGGTGAAGAAGCCACCCATGGCGAGGTTTTCTTCCACGGTCAGACGGGCAAACACCCGACGACCTTCCGGGACCACGGCGATGCTTTTACGCATGATTTGCGAGGAGTCCTGGCCGACCAGTTCTTCGCCCATGTAGCGAATGCTGCCGCTATGGGCTTGCGGCGAACCGCACAGGGTCATCAGCAGGGTGGATTTGCCGGCGCCGTTGGCCCCGATCAGCGTGACGATCTCGCCCTGACGGACTTCGACGTTGACGCTGTGCAGGGCCTGGATCTTGCCGTAGAAGGTGGAAACGTTTTCGAACTGCAGCATTTACGCTTCCCCCAGGTAGGCTTTGATCACTTCAGGATTGTCGCGGATCTGTTCCGGCGTACCGTTGGCCAGAGGCGTGCCCTGGTTGATCACGAAGATATGGTCGGAGATGCTCATGACCAGTTTCATGTCGTGTTCGATCAGCAGCACGGTGACGTTATGCTCTTCACGCAGGGTGCCAATCAGCGCCTTGAGGTCGTCGGTTTCCCGCGGGTTGAGGCCGGCAGCCGGTTCGTCGAGCATCAGGATGCTTGGACGGGTCATCATGCAACGGGCGATTTCCAGGCGGCGCTGTTGACCATAGGCCAGGGTGCCGGCCGGACGGTTGGCAAACTCCTTGAGGTTGACCTTGTCGAGCCAGAACTCGGCGTATTCCATGGCCTCGCGTTCGCTGCGGCGAAACGCCGGCGTCTTGAACAGACCCGCCAGGAAGTTGGTATTCAGGTGCCGGTGCTGAGCAATCAGCAGGTTTTCCACGGCGGTCATTTCCTTGAACAACCGCACGTTCTGGAACGTCCGCACCACGCCTTTACCGGCGATCTTGTGGCCGGGCAGGCCTTCGATCGCTTCACCGTTGAGCTGGATAGTGCCAGCGGTGGGCTTGTAGAAACCGGTCAGGCAGTTGAACACGGTGGTCTTGCCGGCGCCGTTAGGGCCGATCATCGACACCACCTGTTTCTCTTTCACGCTCAGGGCAACGCTATTGACCGCGAGCAAGCCGCCAAAGCGCATGCTCAGGCCTTCTACTTTCAGGATCTCTCTGCTCATTTACGCAGCTCCATGTGAGGACGTTGCATGGGCAGCAGACCTTGAGGACGCCAGATCATCATCAGYACCATCAAGGCGCCGAACATCAACATGCGGTATTCGCTGAAGTCACGCATCAGCTCGGGCAACAGGATCATCACGACAGCCGCGAGGACCACGCCCAGTTGCGAGCCCATGCCGCCCAGCACCACGATGGCGAGGATGGTGGCCGACTCGATGAAGGTGAACGACTCCGGCGTGACCAGACCCTGGCGCGCGGCAAAGAAGCTACCGGCAAAACCGGCGAAGCAGGCACCCAGGGTGAAGGCCGACAGCTTGATCACGGTCGGGTTCAGGCCCAGGGCACGGCAGGCGATTTCGTCTTCACGCAACGCTTCCCAGGCACGGCCGATCGGCATGCGCAGCAGACGGTTGATCACGAACAGCGCGAACAGCGCCAGCAGCAGCGCGACCAGGTAGAGGAAAACCACCTTGCTGACCGGGTTGTACGTCAGGCCGAAGAACTCGTGGAAGGTCTGCATGCCTTCGGCGGCCGTTCTCTCGAAGCTCAGGCCGAACAGCGACGGTTTGGGAATGTTGCTGATACCGTTCGGTCCACAGCCCAGGTCGAGCAGACCCGCCAGACCAACCACGATGTTCAGGCCCAGGCCTAGTAGCACATAGATCAGAATCAGCGTGGCGATATCCACCGCACCGCGCGAGCCGAAGAACGGCCAGACCAGCGCGATGACGATCAACCCCATGATGACCCAGCGCTGGGTGCTGGGCAGGGTCAGGAAATTGCTTGCACTGGCCGGGATCAATTTACCTTTGGGCACGGAGCGCATGGCCGCCGTGTATTCGCGGTCGAACAGCACGCGCAGGAACATCAGCACCGAGCAGGTAGCGATGATAAGCAGCGTGGAGGTCGTGGCACCCTGTACTTCGAGGTTGATGCCGGCGATGGACAGTTTCAGGCCGAGTACCGGGTACGCCACGGCCCAAACCAATAGCGCGCTGAAAAGCGCCTGTTTAAGATTCCTGATCATACTTTCTCAACCTCCGGACGGCCCAACAGGCCGGTTGGCCGGAATAACAACACCAGAACCAGAAGGCCGAAAGCCACCACGTCCTTGTACTGGTCACCGAATACATCGGCGCCGAATGCTTCGGCCACCCCCAGCACCAGGCCACCGAGCATGGCGCCCGGGATGCTGCCGATGCCGCCCAGAACTGCCGCGGTAAAGGCCTTGAGGCCCACCAGGAATCCGGCGTTCGGGTTGATCACGCCGTACTGCATGCTCAGCAGTACAGCCGCCACGGCTGCCAGGGCAGCACCGATGACGAAGGTCAGGGCGATGATGTTGTTGGTGTTGATGCCCAGCAGGTTGGCCATCCTGATGTCTTCGGCACAGGCCCGGCAGGCACGTCCCAGACGTGAACGCGAAATGAACGTGGTCAGGCAGAGCATCACCACCAGGGTCACTACGAATACCAGGATCTGCATGTAGGAGATCAGCACTTCCTGTGCCCCGCCTGGACCGAAGCTGAAGCTGCCCGGAATCAGGTTGGGAATTGATTTGTCCTTGGAGTCCTGCGAGAGCAGTACGGTGTTTTGCAGGAAGATCGACATGCCGATGGCCGAGATCAGCGGGATCAGGCGGTTACTGCCCCGCAGAGGGCGGTAGGCGATCCGTTCGATACTGTAGCCGTAGGCACTGGTGACAACGATGGTCGCCAGGAATGCGGCGGTCATCAACAACGGTAGAGAGTGGATACCCAGCATGGCCAGTCCGGCAAGGACGATGAAGGCCACGTAGGAACCGATCATGTAGACCTCGCCGTGGGCGAAGTTGATCATTCCAATGATGCCGTAAACCATCGTATAGCCGATGGCGATCAGGGCATACGTGCTGCCAATGGTCAGACCATTAACCAGCTGTTGGAAAAAGTGATAGATCTCAGGCATTACTGCGCTCCTAAAAACCTGATACGCATTTCACTGGTGGAGTCATTTTCCCGCTCAGGTCCCGTGGATCTGCATCCACTTCGAACATGAGGTTTGCCAGCGAACCGCTGATGACGGTTTTGAGATTTTCAGGTGGGGAGGCTTCCGGATCACGGAGGCACGGCCCATTACCTCGTAAAACAAAGCCCACGGCACGCCGTGGGCTTTATTGGCAGTCAGTCAGGCAACGCCTTACTGAGGCGAAACTTCGGTTTTAGGTTTGCCAAAGTGCCACTGGTAAACCAGCCGGGTCCTGGTCGAAAGACTTCGGCAGGGTTACCAGCAGGCCTTCGGAAGCGTCCTGGGCGATCTGCGAGATGGATTCGTTGCCGACGCCTTCTGGCCCCATGAACTTGGCGTTCAGGCCTTTTTCCTTGGCTTGACGCAGGATCAGGCCCAGTTCCGGGTGGTAGCCGCCGTAGTAGACGAAGTCGACGTTGGCTTGCTTGAGTTTCTGGATGATCGAGGAGAAATCCTTGTCGCCGGCGTTCAGGCCTTCGAACACGGCAACCTTGACGCCTTTGCCTTCGAGGGTTTTCTTCACGGCGGTGGCGATGCCTTCACCGTATTGCTGTTTGTCGTGCAGAACGGCAACGATTTTCGGCTTTACGTGATCGGCGATGTAGTTACCGGCGGCAGGGCCCTGGGCGCTGTCCAGGCCGATGGTGCGGAACACCATTTTGTAGCCACGGTTAGTGATGTCCGGGCTGGTGGCGGCCGGGGTGATCATGATCACGCCTTCGTCTTCATAGATGTCGGACGCTGGCTGAGTGGAGCTGGAGCAGAGGTGACCGACCACGAACTTGACGCCGTCGTTGACCACTTTGTTGGCAACGGCAACGGCCTGTTTAGGGTCGCAGGCATCATCGTATTCCTTGGCTTCGAGCATCTTGCCGTCGACACCGCCCTTGGCGTTGATCTGCTCGATGGCCATTTTAGCGCCGATGAACTGCATGTCACCGTACTGGGTCACTGGACCGGTTTTAGGGCCGGCGATGCCGATCTTGATGGTGTCAGCTGCGAACGAATGGCTGGCAACCCCGGCCAGAACCATAGCGGCAAACAGTTTGGAAATCTGCTTAGTAGCCTTATTCATAGTGCTCCACTCTTACTGTTGTATTTTTTATAGTCCTGGCAGCCTGAGCCACAGAACCGGATCGATATCTTGGATATCCCCCGGAAATGCCCCCGGCAACTGTACCGGTACAGTGTAGAGCGCCGGTTGTTCGCTTGGAAAGCTGGCGCTCAGGGGCAATTCCTGAGGGTGTCGCATTTTTGAAAGAAAAAGACAGAATTGCGGCGGGATTTTGGCTGCGTAGTAACCCGATTCAGCGGCTATCCTTGCTTTCCTGCAGTTCYCGATCAATGACTCTATTGCATCCGGGTTTTTCTGCCAGAGCGCCGACGTTATGATTGCGCCGATTTCAATTCCGGACAGGGCCCATGACTCAAGAACCTAGCACCCTCTATGCCAAGCTGCTTGGTGAAACCGCATCTATTACCTGGAAGGAACTCGAACCGTTCTTCGCCAAGGGTGCCCTATTGTGGGTCGATCCCGACCTGGATTTGATCGCTGCCGCCGAGGCAGTTGCCCAGGACGAAGGCGAGAAAGTGGCTGCCTGGCTGGCCGCCGACAAACTCGCCAAGCTCTCTGAAACGCGGGCGCTGGATCTTTTCGAGCGTGATCCGGAGTTGTGGGCAGTGGTCGTTTCACCGTGGATTCTGATCCAGGAAAGGGCGCAGTCTTGAAATTGCGCACTGATTTGGTGCTGGTGGCGTTCGGGTAAAAGTGTGTAGCCGAGTAGCGTGATGGCAGGTTGCCGTAGAGAAACGCCACAGGCAGGCGGGGGGAAGGTTACGTAAACGTAAYGGGAACAGTTTAATAAGCAGCCGAATGGCTGCTTAATTGTTTCTGGATGTTGGAGGTTTGCTGGATGTGAGGACGCCATCGCGAGCAGGCTCGCTCCCACAGGTGACAGAGTTCTTCAAAAGAATGCGGTCAAATGTGGGAGCGAGCCTGCTCGCGATTGGCCGTGACGCGGTCAGGCCGTCTTGCCCGTATGGTTATTCAGCGAGATCACCTTGGTCTTGCCGATGCGGTGACGGTAGATCTCGCGCAGGTACTTGATGGCCTTTTTCACGCAATCGCGCGACAGGCGGATGTCGTTAATCGAGACAAACTTGTCTTTGTCGTTGATCAGCTCGCGGTACTTCTTCTCGTACATCGGCTTGATCGCGTACCAGTTGGTGTCGAGGATCTTCGCCGGGTTTTCGAATTCGTTGAGCAGCTCGTCGATTTTGGCCTCGTCGAAGTCTTCATGAATGATGAAGTCAAGGATCGAGTTGTCCAGGGTTTCATCGAAACGGTACGGATTGCGCGCAAAGCAGCGCTTGATGAACGCCACGATCAAGGTCAGGAAATCGTCTGACAGGCACGGGCTCTTGGCGATCAGGGTGGTCAGCGAAAGGTTGGCCGAGGCGCCGATCACCAGCGCATAACGCTTGAGCGTGGTGTTGGGGAACAGGCTGTTGAGGTGGGTCTTCAACCGGTTCAGGTCCATGTAGGACAACTTGTAATCCTTGGGCAGCGACACGATCGACACCACCGACGAGCAATTCTTGAAGAAGTGCAGGTCATGCAGCGCGGCAGCGTCGTAACCCGAGTTCTTGTATTGCTCCAGCGACGCACGATAGCGCTTGGACTCGATCGGCAACAGACTGATGCCTTCGATGGCCTGGGTCACTTTGTTGAAGTGCGGCAAGTCGATGGAGCGGAAGAACAGGTCGTCGATGTTCAGGCGCTGTGGCTCTTTGTCGAACACCTTGAACTTGTCGCTGCTCGGCGCCGGTTGTTCTGGCACCACAGACTCGGCGTAGGCAATCGCCACTGGCCCGGCCAGACTCATGAACAGGTCGTTGGCGTCCAGGCGAATGGTTTCGCCGATATCGATACCGGCCCGACGGAAGTAGTTCTGGTCGTAGTCAGTGGTGACCGCCTGGGCCGTCAGAATGTTGAAGATCTGCTGCGAGATGTACTGGTTGGCGTGCTTTTCCATGGCATTGACATCAATGTTCTGGATATTGCCGTCATCGTTCTCTTCGGCGTAACGCATGATGTCGTTGGAGATCAGCATCATCGCGTTCCATGGACGGATACGGCCCATGACGCTGGCTTCACTGCTGTCTTCGTTGGCGAAGTTGTACGAGAAATCCCATTCTTCCGACAGGTACTTGCACAACAGGCGGCCGGCGTTGATGTGCAGCGCTTCAGACATTTCACTGCGGTGATCGGAAATGTTCGGCAGTACGCAAATGCCGCTGGTGAAGATCGGCTCGAAGACGAAGGAGTGGCCGCTCTTGCTGTCGTGTTCGTCCACCGGTTTGGTGTCGAATGTCTTGTTCATGTACGAGTGTTGCTGGGCCAGCCCGAACTCCGAGGCCATGCCCGAACCGGTACCGCCACCGGCGCTGAAGATCGAGAAATACAGGCGCGACTGGTTGGCCTTGATGCCGCAGCTGTCGATCAGGTACGAGTGGATCATCTTCCAGTCAGGGCTGGAGAAACGCTGGGTGTCTTTGTTCAGGATGATCTTCGCCAGGTACTGGCCGAGGATCGGCGCGTTACCGGCGCCACCGGCGTGGACTTCCGAGAGGTCCATGATCTTCATTTTGCTGTAATCGCGCAGGAAGCCGCTTTTTTCGCCCTTGCGCGAGAAGCGGATACGTCCGGCGATGTCTTTGTCGAGGTCGCCGAGCATCACCAGAGGCTCGACCAGAAACACCGGTTTGGTGGCCTTGCCGACACCCAGTTTCAGGTTGTTACGAATCCATTGCGCAGGGCTGTAGCCCTTTTCAGCATAGGGCTTGTCTTCGTTGTTGAACTCGTTGAGGTAGAACTTGCGAGCGTTGTACACCAGCTCTGCGACGTCCAGCGCAATGTTCGAACCGCAGCGACCCAGACCGATCAGGCATACCGAGGGAAACTCCTGCTGATGCAGTTCGTGGGTGTCTTCCAGGTGCGGCGGCTTGGGGAACACCAGATCGCGCAGGCCGTCGAGGTTGTCGAGAATGCGATCGGTGTTGGTCTCGGTAAAGTACAGGTACTGCTGGGTCGCAAGCGGGCGCGAGTTGGTCAATGGCTTCGGGACTGAGGGTTTATCCGTGGCGGCGGTGAGCGTCAGTTCGGATACCGCAGGGGCAGGATTATTTTTAGAAGTCATTGTGCGCCATGTGCCTGGACTGGTTGGTTCGGCGGCGAGATGTCATCAAGCCATCACGAATAAGGAGCTCGCGACTTTACAGCGCGATATTGTCCCCAGCGATAGGGCTTTACCTGAGTATCGCCAGGGGGAATCCCTTCCTGAGTCATGATGAATCGGCCAATATTTGGCGATCTTTAATCGAGCGGAGGCAATTTGATGGCAGCGTTACCTTCTTTGGCGTTTGCCGGTATTGGCTTGATGGGTTTACCGATGTGCCGACGCTTGTTGGCTGCGGGCTATCCACTGACCGTCTGGAACCGCAATCCCGGCAAGTGCGCGCCTTTGGTCGAGGCCGGAGCGCGACAAGTGGCCACGCCTGTCCGGTGGTGTGGCGGGGGCCGAGGCCGCTAGCCTGGCGATCATGGTCGGTGGCGAGCCAGCCGATGTCGAACGCGTGCGCCCGGTGTTGTCGAGTCTTGGCCAACGGGTCACGCACATGGGCGCGGTTGGCGCAGGGCAAGTGACCAAGGCCTGCAATCAGATGATTGTTGCCTGCAATGCGTTGGTGATCGCTGAAGTGGTGGCGTTGGCCGAACGTTCGGGCGTGGATGCGAGTCTGCTGGCCGAAGCGTTGAGCGGCGGGTTTGCCGACTCTAAACCCTTGCAGATACTTGCCCCGCAAATGGCCGAGAGCCGTTTCGAACCCATAAAGTGGCATGTTCGAACGCTGCTCAAGGACCTGGATGGCGCCGTGAAATTTTCCCGCGAGCAGGGCTCGGCGACACCGATCAGTGGACTGGCCGCACAATTGATGCGCCTGCATGGTGGTCAGGGCTATCTGGAAAAAGATCCCGCGACACTAATCCATCTGTACCGCGAGCCAGACTCAAAGGATTGATGGCGTGTGCGTGCTTGCGCTGGTTGATTTCGTTCAGTACCGGACGTAATTCAGCCAGCGGCACCGGGCGGCTCAACAGATAACCTTGAACAAAGTCGCAACCGAAACATTCGAGAAACTGGTACTGCTCCAAAGTTTCGACCCCTTCGGTGACCACCTGCAAATGCAGGGTGTGGGCCATGACGATAATGGCCTGGACGATCTCCATGTCCTGAGTGGCCTTGGGGATGTCCTGGATAAACGACCGGTCGATTTTCAGGGTGTTCAGCGGCAGACGCTTGAGGTAGGCCAGCGACGAATAGCCGGTGCCGAAGTCGTCGATCGACAGCGAAACACCGAGCGCCCGAATCTTGCGCAGTAGCACCAGCGTATTGGCAAGGTTGCCCATCAGTGCGTTTTCCGTGACCTCCAGCTCCAGTCTTTGTGGCGCTATGCCGGCCGAGCGCAGCGCACATTCGATTTCTTCGGCAAGCTCTTCACGCATCAGGTTGAGCGGTGAGCAGTTCACGGTAATTTTCAACGACTCACAGCCATGCCTGGACAGCTCACTCAGGTCTTCGCAGGCTCTGCGCAGCACCCAGTTGTCGAGTTGCGCGATCAAGCCATTGGCTTCGGCAATCGCGATGAAACGGTCAGGTGCGAGCAAGCCGTGCACCGGGTGCTGCCAGCGAATCAGCGCTTCCAGTTTGGTGACCTGGCCGCTTTTGAGGTCATAGATCGGCTGGTAATAGAGCATCAACCCGTCTTCGTCGCGTAAGGCATTACGCAGTTCTTCTTCGAGCTGCAGCGCCATTGTCGCTTTGGTTTTCAGGTTGGAGCTGAAGAAGTGCAGGCCGTTTCGGCCGTTGCCCTTGGATTGGTACAGCGCCAGGTCGGCGTGTTTCAGCAGTTCCTCGCAGGTTTCGCCGTCGTCAGGGAACACACTGATACCGATGCTGGTGGTCATGACCATGCGCCTGCCGGCCAACTCGATCGGCTCTTTCATCTTTTGCATGATGCGCTGGGCCATGTGCCGTGCTTCGTCGCGCTCACGCAGGTTGATCAGAATGCAGAATTCATCGCCGCCAAACCGCGCGACCACATCGTCGTGACTGCGGGTCGAGCTTTTGATGTGGCTGGCGAGCACTTTCAACAGCTCGTCACCGGCGTCATGACCGAGGCTGTCGTTGATCCGCTTGAAGTGATCGATGTCCAGAAACATCACCGCCAGCATGCCGCCATGGGTGCTTTTCTCGATGAGCTTTTCGGCGAAGATCTGATTGAAGCCGCGGCGGTTGATCAAGTTGGTCAGGGGGTCGTAGTGCGCCACTTGTTGCAGTGACATGCGCGCCTGATCCAGTTGACTGAGCAGCGCGTTGACCCGGCGCAGGTCATGGTCCTTGTGCTGCAGTTTTTTGTCGGCCAGGGCGGCGCTGATGCTGCTGCCGATGACCAGCAGCGCGATCAGCGCAATCGTCAGCGCCAGTTGCAGGTGGTCGTTGTCGACCGACAGTTGCATGGGGACGCCGGTCGGCAACACCAGGCTCATGGACTGCATGCCGGTGAAGTGCATGCTCACGATGCCGGCGCCGAGTACCAGGCTGGCCGTGTATTTAAGTACCTGATGAGCGATGCCGCCGCCGTTGCGCAGGCCATGCGACAGCAGCAAGGCAATGGCGCTGGCACCGATGGCGATCAGGATCGACAGGCCGAACACGATTGGCTGGTAGTGGGCCACAGCGTTCGAACGCATGGCTGTCATGCCCACGTAATGCATGGTGGCGATGCCCAGTCCGATGCAGATCGAGGTTTGCACATATTGCCGCACGTTCAGATGAGCATTGCTCAGGGTATTCATCGCCACAAAGGCTGCGATAAAGGCGATCAGCAGGGAAAGCAGGGTGGCCGGCAAGTCGTAATGGATGTCGATGGGGGCCTGGAACGCCAGCATGCTGATGAAGTGCATGGCCCAGATGCCGCCCGACAGGCAGCAGGCACCGACCCAGCGCCAGAGCCGTTGAGACGCAGGATTCTCTGCGTGACCGACGCGTTCGGCCATGTCCAGCGTGGCGAAGCTGGCTGCACAGGCAACCAGATAGGCCAGTAGCACCAGAAAGGGGTTATGAGTGCAATTGAGGACGACTTGCCCGCTGCTCTCTGGCAGCTCGGTAATAAAATGCAAACCAGGCCACTCCATAGCATGCCCCGTCTTTGAGTCATTCTCTGCCGGCGCCATGAACGCTGGCGAATGCCTGGAGTATAGAGACCGTGCACAGAGCGCAAGAAATAGTGGCACATTGGCACTAATGATTTTGCAATAAGCCGGGGAGCGCTTAGACATAAATTGTCACGCGCGCGGCTTTGGTTGTCATGAGCGGGTATCAGCCTGACGAATAATGACAGACAGCATCCATGGCGCTGACTAGATTGCGGGTACCGGGCTGGAGTGTTGTCGGCAGTGAAGCCCTCATAACAATAAAAGAGACGGACCCATGCAGAACTCGACCCAAGCGGCGAATGCCTGGCGCATTCTGTTCCTGCTGTTTCTGGCCAATCTGTTCAACTTCTTCGATCGTACGATCCCGGCGATCATCATCGAGCCAATCCGCATGGAATGGCACCTCAGCGACTTTCAACTGGGGATCATCGGTACTGCATTCACGATCGTTTATGCCATTGCCGGTCTGCCGTTAGGGCGGCTGGCTGACACCGGTTCGCGCAGCAGGCTGATGGGCTGGGGCTTGGCGGTCTGGAGCGGGTTGACCGCAGTCAACGGCCTGGTGGGGAGTTTCTGGAGTTTCCTGATCGTGCGCATGGGCATTGGCATCGGTGAAGCCAGTTATGCGCCGGCCGCCAATTCGCTGATCGGTGATTTGTTCCCGGCACACCGTCGGGCACGGGCCATGGGGATCTTCATGCTCGGTTTGCCGCTGGGCCTGTTGCTGGCGTTCTTCACCATCGGTGCGATGGTCAAGGCGTTCGACAGCTGGCGTGCACCGTTTTTTATCGCGGCGATCCCGGGTTTGATCCTGGCGATCTTCATGTTCTTCATCAAGGAACCCCAGCGCGGCGCGGCGGAAACCGTGCGCGTGTCCCAGGAGCGGGTGGATCGGCCGATTCGCCGGGTGCTGGCGATTCCAACGTTCCTCTGGCTGGTGATGGCGGGGCTGTGTTTCAACTTTGCCACCTATGCGTGTAATTCGTTTCTGGTGCCGATGCTGCAGCGCTACTTTCAGATGCCATTGCAGCAAGCGGCGGTGGCGACCGGGGTGATCGTTGGTGTGACCGGCTTGTTCGGCCTGACGCTGGGCGGCTGGGTGGCCGACAAGATTCACCAGCGGGTGGCCAACGGTCGGCTGCTGTTTGCCGCGTTCAGCCTGATCGTCTCGACCCTGTGCACCGCGTGGGCACTGCACGCCGGACGGATTGAAATCGGCGTGTTCGTCGCCGTGTTCAGCGCCGGCTGGTTGTTTGCCTATAACTTCTATACCTGCGTTTACACGGCGATTCAGGATGTGGTCGAACCGCGTTTGCGCGCCACAGCGATGGCGTTGTTTTTCGCCGGACTCTACCTGTTGGGCGGTGGCTTGGGGCCGGTGGTGGTTGGCGCTTTGTCTGATCACTTTGCCCATAGTGCAATGCTGGCGGCCGGGGCCGAGCAAATGAGCGAGGCCTTCAAGGCGGCAGGGTTGCATGACGCGATGTACCTGATTCCGGTGGCGTTGTTTTCGACCATGGTGTTTCTGTTCCTGGCTTCGCGGTGTTTCGTACGGGATGCGAAGCGGATGAAGGAGGGCTTGGTAGCGGTGGTTGAGCCTGGTGTTTCTGCGGCGACTGCATGATCGCCATCGTCGGATCGCCGCCCGGAGCCGGCTCGCTCCCACCCGGGATCACCTGTGAACACGACATTTGTGAACACTACCAATCAAATGTGGGAGCGAGCCTGCTCGCGATGAGGTCATCAGCAACACCGCAGCAATCAAACAGACAAAAAAAGGCCCGCATCGCTGCGGGCCTTCTTTATTTTAGCGGGGTAGAGGAGGGCTTAACCCGCCACCAGCACCCGGATCGCTTCCAGTCGCAATGCCGCTTTGTCGAGCATGGCCAGGCCTTGCTCGCGCTGCTGGCGCAGGGCAACCAGTTCGCTGTCGCGTACCGTCGGGTTGACCGCTTGCAGGGCGGTCAGGCGCGCCAGTTCTTCTTCGGTGTCGGCGGCCAGGCGGCGTTGTGCTTCGGCTACACGTTCGGCGTGGCGCGGGGTGATCTTCTCTTCACCGGCATTGATGCGCGGTGTCAGCTGATCACGCTGGGCCTGGACGAACTTGTTGGCGCTGGCGCGTGGCACGCTTTCGAGCTGGTCGTTGAGGGTTTCGAACGAGACGCGGCTCGACAGGTCGTTGCCGTTGGCATCGAGCAGGCAGCGCAGCGCGGCCGGCGGCAGGTAACGGCCCAGTTGCAGCGAGCGCGGGGCAACCACTTCGCTGACATAGAGCAGTTCCAGCAACACGGTGCCAGGCTTGAGTGCCTTGTTCTTGATCAGTGCCACGGCGGTGTTGCCCATCGAACCGGACAGCACCAGGTCCATGCCGCCCTGAACCATCGGGTGCTCCCAGGTGATGAATTGCATGTCTTCGCGAGACAGCGCCTGGTTGCGGTCGTAGGTGATGGTCACGCCTTCGTCGTCGCCCAGCGGGAAGCTGGCGTCGAGCATTTTTTCGCTCGGTTTGAGGATCAGCGCGTTTTCCGAATGGTCTTCGCTGTCGATACCGAACGCGTCAAACAGGGTTTCCATGTAGATCGGCAGGGCGAACTGATCGTCTTGCTCAAGGATCGCTTCAACCAGCGCGTCACCTTCGCCAGCGCCGCCGGAGTTGAGCTCCAGCAGACGGTCACGGCCGCTGTGCAACTCGGCTTCGAGGTTTTCACGGGTGGTACGGGCTTCGTCRATCAGCGCTTGCCACTCGCCGTCATCGGCGTTTTCCAGCAGCGGCAGCAGGCGTGGGCCGAACTGATGCTGTAAGGCGTTACCGGTCGGGCAGGTGTTGAGGAACGCGTTCAACGCTTCGTGATACCACTGGAACAGGCGCTCTTGCGGGCTGGTTTCCAGGTACGGCACGTGCAGTTCGATAACGTGCTTCTGACCGATCCGGTCGAGACGCCCGATCCGCTGTTCCAGCAGGTCAGGGTGCGATGGCAGGTCGAACAGCACCAGGTGGTGGGAGAACTGGAAGTTGCGACCTTCACTGCCGATTTCCGAACAGATCAGCACCTGGGCACCGAATTCTTCGTCGGCGAAGTAAGCCGCCGCGCGGTCACGCTCGAGGATGTTCATGCCTTCGTGGAACACCGTGGCCGGAATGCCGGAACGTACGCGCAGGGCGTCTTCCAGGTCCATCGCGGTTTCGGCGTGGGCACAGATCACCAGCACTTTGGTGCGCTTGAGCATTTTCAACTGGTCGATCAGCCACTCGACCCTTGGGTCGAAACGCCACCAGCGTTGTTCTTCATCGATATCCGGTTGCGCCTGGAAGCTGACTTCCGGGTACAGCTCGGCGTGTTCGCCCAGCGGCAGTTCGAGGTATTCGTCCGGGCACGGCAGCGGGTACGGGTGCAGTTTGCGTTCCGGGAAGCCTTGCACCGCAGCGCGGGTGTTACGGAACAGCACGCGGCCGGTGCCGTGGCGGTCCAGCAATTCGCGGACCAGACGGGCGCTGGCCTCGGCGTCGCCAGCGTTGACGGCAGTCAGCAGCGCTTCGCCTTCATCACCGAGGAAACCCTGGATGGTTTTGTGTGCGGCCGGGGACAAGCGCCCCTGGTCCATCAACTCCTGAACGGCTTCGGCCACCGGGCGATAGTTTTCACTCTCGGCGCGGAAGGCTTTCAGGTCGTGGAAACGGTTTGGATCCAGTAGGCGCAGGCGTGCGAAGTGGCTGTCCTGACCCAGTTGCTCCGGGGTCGCGGTCAGCAGCAGCACACCGGGAATGGTTTCCGCGAGTTGCTCGACCAGCGAGTACTCAGGGCTGACCTGATCTTCGTGCCACACCAGATGGTGCGCTTCGTCGACCACCAGCAGGTCCCAGCCGGCAGCGAACAATGCGTCCTGGGCCTTTTCGTCGTCCACCAGCCATTCCAGAGCGACCAGTGCGAGCTGGGTGTCTTCGAACGGGTTGCCGGCATCGCTTTCGATGAAGCGTTCTTCGTCGAACAGTGCGACTTGCAGGTTGAAACGACGGCGCATTTCCACCAGCCATTGGTGCTGGAGGTTTTCCGGCACCAGGATCAGCACGCGGTTGGCGCGGCCCGAGAGCAGCTGGCGATGGATCACCAGACCGGCCTCAATGGTTTTACCCAGACCTACTTCGTCCGCCAACAAAACCCGCGGCGCGATACGGTCAGCGACTTCACGGGCGATGTGCAATTGGTGGGCAATTGGCTGCGCACGCACGCCACCCAGGCCCCAGAGCGAGGATTGCAACTGGCGGCTGGTGTGTTCCAGGGTGTGGTAACGCAGGGAGAACCAGGCCAGTGGGTCGATCTGCCCGGCGAACAAACGGTCGCTGGCCAGACGGAACTGGATGAAGTTCGACAGCTGGGTCTCAGGCAGGGTTACCACTTCGTTCTGCGCGTTGAGCCCGTGGTAGACCAGCAGGCCGTCGACGTCGTCGACTTCGCGCACGGTCATTTTCCAGCCTTCGAAGTGAGTGATCATGTCACCCGGCGAAAATCTCACGCGAGTGAGGGGCGCATTCCGTAGCGCGTACTGGCGAGTGTCGCCAGTGGCCGGATAGAGCACGGTCAGCAAGCGACCGTCCTGTGCCAGAACGGTGCCTAAACCTAGCTCGGCTTCGCTGTCACTAATCCAGCGTTGCCCCGGTTGATACTGCTGCGCCATGCTGCCTGACTCCCACCTTGAAAAAGCGGGCTATCTTAACGGAATGAACCTTCGGGGCCAAAGGATTACTCACGCAGGAGCTGGCGAAGGTCCGGGCCGCGTTCGGACGATCTTTTGATCTTCGAGGCCTGAAAAGATCGCAGCCTTGGGTAGCGCCTATGTGTGCGTTGGCTCGCAAGTTTGCGACCAGTGGCTCAAGTCGCCGCCCCAGCAGCCGACAGCCTGCCGTCAGGAGACTAATAACCATGCTGCCACCGATGCTCCCCTTGAGTGCCGTGCCGATTACTTCCCAGCAGGATCCGGTCCGCCAGCGGCCGGATATTCCGCCGGTGGTGCCGGTGGAGGCGAGCTCCAGTGAAAGTACGATCGACCTGCACAAGCGCCATGCCGAAGAGTCGGCGCAGTTGTTGCGCGAAGAGCAGCGGCGTCGGCAAGAACGCGACAAGCGACGCCGCGAAGCCGAAAATGATCCTGAAGAGCACCTGGCCGTGCCGGGTGACGAGTTGAACGCCGACAACACGGTGCCCGTGGTTCCGCTGATTGACGATCAGCCGCGCCAGGGGTTGTGGGTCGATATCGAGGTTTGACGCTCGCACACTTTTTGTTGCGCTGTGATGCTGCTGGCGACTGGTCAGCGCCGGCCATTGGCCGCATTATTGGCAAACCTTGAGCGGGCAGGGTGACAGTAGTCACTTTGCTACGCCTGTATTGACCTTGAAGATGTAATCCCGCCATGAGCCAAGACGACAAGCTGATCGACCTCAACACCGAGCGTGCCAAGCGCGTGCATGACCTCAATGAAAAGCGCCTGAACGAAGTACGCCAGGCTTTCGAGCAGGCCATGCCGTTGGGTAAAGCGAAGAAAAAGCCGAAAAACAAACCGAAAAAGCGTTGATCCTCCCTGTTTCCATTGATGCAGGTCAGTTATTTCCCTTCCTTTTACGCCCGGTCTTGGGCGGCATTGATCCCGGTCAATTTTCTTCTGCGCCCGATTGGGTAACTTAGCCCCATCGCAACAGGGCAAGTGCAGGAGGCCAGTCATGTTTTTCGATAATGTAGTGATTGCCGGAGTGCTGACTGTCGGCCTCATGGTTCT
The DNA here is from genome assembly GCF_056396605.1 of Pseudomonas sp. 05T35. Taxonomy (NCBI): domain Bacteria; kingdom Pseudomonadati; phylum Pseudomonadota; class Gammaproteobacteria; order Pseudomonadales; family Pseudomonadaceae; genus Pseudomonas; species Pseudomonas sp. 05T35. The sequence goes on along the minus strand of NZ_JBFTLU010000082.1, from coordinate 2,952 downwards.
GTTTTTTGCCGGGTTTGGATTTTTTATCTGGAAAGACGCACATAAGCGTAAAAAGCCTTAGGTCTTTCTGGAAGCATGAGCACGCAAGGCATTTTGGGCGACTTCGGTCGCCCTTTTTTTTGCCTGCGGTTTCTTGTCGGGTCAGCGTTTGCAGGTGTACTCGATCCACTGTGGGCGCGGGCTTGATCGCGAAGGCGGCCGGACAGCCGACCCATCTCCCGCAGATGTACACCAATCCAATGTGGGAGCGAGCCTGCTCGCGATGGCGGCCTGCATGAGAAAGCTGCTGACAATTCTGAACGCGATGCTCAGGGATCAAAAGCCATTTGAGCTGAAATCGGCTTGACGATAAACACAGTTGCTCGCTCCGGTGTCCATCAGGGGGCATCGCCTACGGTCTGCTTCGCGACGACCTCCTCTCGATGTGTCCGGCTGCGCCGTACGGCGCTGCGCGCCCACCCCCTGATGAACACCTCCACTCGGCCTCCCGATAGGGGCGGGTGGATCAAGATCAACAGCAACAGCACGGCGATCTGCCGGCCGGCCTGAGTGGTAAGAGCGCGTACGGCTTAGATCTCGTTCCCACGCGCAGCAAAGGAATGCCGCCCGGGATGCTCCGCGTCCCTTCACGGACATGGAAACGATCATCAAATCCTTGCAAATCCTGCAGGCATAAAAAAAGCGCGACCTCCGGGAGGACGCGCTTTTTTTGTACAGCGTGTGAATCAGCTGCCGAGTGCCTTCGAGGCCAGCCAGAACAGGCCGGCCGACAGGGCCATCGTCGCCGGCAGGGTCAGGACCCAGGCCAGCAGGATGTTTTTCACGGTGCCGCCTTGCAGGCCGCTTTTGTTGGCGATCATGGTCCCGGCCACGCCCGAAGACAGCACGTGGGTGGTCGATACCGGGAGGCTGAAGATGTTCGCCAGACCGATCATGCCCGCCGTGGTGATTTGTGCCGACATGCCTTGAGCATAAGTCATGCCTTGCTTGCCGATTTTCTCGCCAATGGTCAGTACCACGCGTTTCCAGCCAACCATCGTACCCAGGCCGAGTGCCAGGGCGACCGCCAGAATTACCCAGAACGGGGCATATTCGGTGGTGGTGGTCAGGTCTTTGCGCAGTTTGTCCAGGTCAGCCTTTTCGCGGGCATCGAGGCCAGGCAATTTGCCGACCTTTTTCGCCGTATCGTCCAGGCAGAGCAGGTAGCGACGCACTTCAATACGGCTTTCTTGCGACAGCGAGTGATAGTCCGCTACACCCTTGAGGGTGCCGAGCAGGGCGGTGATGGTCGGCTCGGTCTGTTGCGGGTTGCAACGGAATTTCTCCGGCAAATCGCCATCCAGGCTTTTGCCCAAGGCCAGGAACTCACCCAAAGTATCGGCATTGCGCTTATAGAACTGGCTCAGGTGCAGGGTCGCATCGCGAGTCCGTTCGATCTGATAGGTGGTGCTGCTCAGGTCGAGTACGAACTGTGCCGGCACGATACCGATCAATACCAGCATGATCAGGCCGATGCCTTTCTGGCCATCGTTGGAGCCGTGAACAAAGCTGACAGCCATTGCCGAGATCACCAGAACCAGACGGTTCCAGAACGGCGGGTGTTTCTTGTCATCAAGCTTGCGGCGTTGGTCCGGTGTCTTGTGCATCTTGGACAGGGGGCGCCACCATTTCAGGCCAATCAGCACCAGCGCGGCTACCAGGAAGCCGGCTAATGGCGAGAACACCAGCGAGGCGCCGATATCGATCGCTTTCTGCCAGTTGACACCGTCAGCCAATGGAATGTCGTTGATCAGGGCGTTCGCCAGACCCACACCGAGGATCGAACCGATCAGGGTATGGGAGCTGGAGGCCGGGATACCGAAGTACCAGGTTCCCAGGTTCCAGGCGATGGCCGCAGCGAGCAACGAGAACACCATCGCCAGCCCGTGGCCGGTATTCACATTGATCAGCAGCTCTACCGGCAGCAGGTGGACAATGGCATACGCCACGCCAACGCCGCCCAGCAACACGCCGAGGAAATTGAACACACCGGAAAAGAACACTGCCAGATGAGGCGGCATGGCTTTGGTGTAGATAACAGTGGCAACCGCGTTAGCGGTGTCATGAAAGCCGTTGATGAACTCGAAGGCGAGGACAAAGGCCAGGGCGAGCAAGAGGCTCACAAGCACCCAAGCATCCAGTCCGCTGAATAAATCGATCATGAAGGTTTTCTGACCCGGTCGTAAGGGGGCGCGATTATGCCAGAAAACCCTGCTAATCAATGCACTTGCTGCTCATCGGTTACATTCTTCAACGATTTAGTGTGTAACAAGGCCCTAAATCCCAGCGTTGCCGTAGGTTTTTCAAACCTTTGATTTCATTGGGTGTTGTGGCGCGCGCCGGCATTTCAGCGACTTCGATGGGAGGCTGAACGGGGTGTGTGAAATATCTATAAGGAGGGCCAGCCAAGCGCCAATAACCTCATCCGGTAGGAGTGAGGTGGCAATCGCCGGCTTTTAGCAGGCGCGATATGGGACGCCAATTCATTCAGCGTGTGGCTGAACGCGACGCAGGCCCTGAAAACTCAAACCTTCGCGATTATGGCTCTTCGGCTTTGAGTTCCTTTTCCATCTTCTGCAGTTCCTGGGTAAAGGCCTGATCGAGGATGCTGGCGCGTTTACGCCAAGGTTTGCGTTCCGGGTCGGGCTGAGCGGCGTAGGTGGTGACTTCCCCGCCGTAAACTTCCTTGTAACGTTGTTCCTGGCGCTCAAGTTCCGCGCGCAGTTCTTCTTTCGTCACAGTGTTACCTAATTGAGTTGAGATAAATTCTGGTGATACGCACTGCATTCGTTGTGTCGGTCACACGCAGTCCGTGCAGAGTGTCCGGGAAGACACCCATTGCGACAGCGTTGTGCTTGACAGCGTCCTTCGTGCAGGCGGCCACGGCACCAGAGTAGAACCACTGACGTAGCA
>NZ_JBFTLU010000081.1:0-29957 GCF_056396605.1 Pseudomonas sp. 05T35 | reverse complement strand
GGCATAGGGTGCCAGGCGCGCGCGGTTCATGCGGTGGTCGTAGAACCAGCCGGTTTTCTGTCCCTGAATGACTGGCGCTTCGAACTTAACGCCGTTCTCTTCCAGGGCAACCCACTCAGGCACCAGGCCGAAGACGGTTTCGACGTAGCGGTTGAGGCCTTCGGCGTCACGGGCCGCAGAGTCATTCTTGAACAGAATGCCGCTTGGCTTGAGCACTTGGGTCAGCGCAGCGATCACGTCGTCTTTATGAGCTTCCATGGTCGCCGAAGCGATCTGCACCACCAGGATGTCGCCGAAACGGTCGACCACCAGGCCCGGCAGCAGGTCGGAGTCGCCGTAGACCAGGCGGTAGAACGGCTTGTCGAACAGGCGCTCGCGCAGGGACAGCGCAACGTTGAGGCGGTGCACCAGCAGCGACTTGTCGAGCGGCAACTTGATGTCGCGCGACAGCAGGCGAGCGCAGATCAGGTTGTTCGGGCTCATGGCGACGATGCCCAGCGGCTTGCCGCCGGCAGCTTCGAGAATCGCTTGATCGCCAGCCTTGAAGCCGTGCAGTGGGGTGGCGGCTACGTCGATTTCGTTACTGTAGACCCACAGGTGACCGGCGCGCAGGCGACGGTCGGCGTTGGCTTTGAGGCGCAAGCTTGGCAGGGACATGACGTCGCTCCAGGTGAAAAAAAAGAGCGGGATTATAGCGCTAGATGGGAGGCGCAGCGCGGTTGTTTCTGGGCGTTGCGTCGGACAGATCGCCCATGTGGCGGATTTTTTCCGCTAGAATCGCCCCTTGGCCCAGAGTGAGTACGTATGTCCCAAGAGCTATCTTCCGAACAGATTCAACAGGCCCTGCAAGGCATCAGCGTGCCGCCTCAGCCGCAAATCATGGTGGATTTGCAGATGGAGCAGTACATGCCGGACCCGGACCTGGAAGTGATCGCGAAGTTGATCTCCCAGGACCCGGGCCTCTCTGGCGCCTTGTTGAAGATCGTCAATTCGCCCTATTACGGGCTGAGCAACAAGATCGCCTCGATCCAGCGCGCGGTGAACCTGCTGGGCAGTCGTTCGGTCATCAACCTGATCAACGCACAGTCGATCAAGGGCGAGATGAATGACGACACCATCGTCACCTTGAACCGATTCTGGGACACCGCCCAAGACGTGGCGATGACCAGCCTGAGCCTGGCCAAGCGCATTGGTTCGCAAGCGGTGGACGAGGCTTATGCTTTAGGCCTGTTCCACGATTGTGGCGTGCCGTTGATGCTCAAGCGCTTCCCCAGCTATATGTCGGTGCTGGAAGAAGCCTACGCCAGTGCCAACGCCGAGTGCCGGGTGGTGGATACCGAGAACCGTGTGCTCAATACCAACCACGCGGTGGTCGGTTACTACACTGCGAAGTCCTGGCGTCTGCCGGAGCATGTGACCGACGCCATCGCCAATCACCACAATGCGCTGGCGATTTTCAGCGATGAATCATCCCGTAACAGCCAGTTGAAAAACTTGCTGGCGATCCTGAAGATGGCCGAACACATTTGCGCGTCGTATCGGGTGTTGGGTAATCAGACCGAAGACCACGAGTGGGATAGCATCGGGCCGCTGGTGCTCGATTATGTCGGCCTCTCGGACTACGACTTCGAAAACCTCAAACAGACGATTCGCGAGCTCGGCGCTCATCATTGAGTGTCGGTTTTTCAGCTGATCCGGGAACACCATGCCTGAACTGCCAGAAGTCGAAACCACCCGTCGCGGTATTGCCCCGTTCCTTGAAGGGCAGCGCGTCAGCCGCGTGATTGTGCGTGATCGGCGTCTGCGCTGGCCGATCCCCGAGGACCTCGATGTGCGGCTGTCCGGGCAGCGCATCGTGTTGGTGGAGCGACGCGCCAAGTATTTGCTGATCAACGCCGAGGTCGGCACGTTGATCAGCCATTTGGGCATGTCGGGAAATCTGCGTCTGGTGGAAGTCGGCTTGCCGGCGCTCAAGCACGAGCATGTGGACATCGAACTCGAGTCCGGCCTGGCGCTGCGATACACCGACCCGCGGCGTTTTGGGGCGATGCTCTGGAGCCTTGATCCGCTGAATCACGAATTGCTGGTTCGTCTGGGGCCGGAGCCGCTGACTGATCTGTTCGATGGCGAGCGGCTGTTCCAGCTGTCACGCGGGCGTTCGATGGCGGTCAAGCCGTTCATCATGGACAACGCCGTGGTGGTCGGGGTCGGCAACATTTATGCGACCGAAGCACTCTTTGCTGCCGGGATCGACCCGCGCCGCGAGGCCAAGGGGATTTCCCGGGCGCGCTATCTGAAGCTGGCAATCGAGATCAAACGCATTCTGGCCGCCGCGATCGAACGCGGCGGCACCACGCTTCGCGACTTCATTGGCGGTGACGGCCAGCCGGGCTATTTCCAGCAAGAGCTGTTCGTGTACGGTCGTGGCGGTGAGCAGTGCAAGGTCTGTGGTAGCGAACTGCGGGAAGTTCGCCTCGGGCAGCGCGCCAGCGTCTTTTGCCCGCGTTGTCAGAGCTGAGAATTCCTACGGTCTATAGTTAGTGGTCTGACTGCCTAGCCGAAGGACCGTGCCATGACATCGATTCGAACCCTTGCTGCCGCGCTGCTGTTGAGCATCGGCTTATCTGCCCAGGCGTCCGACGGCGGCAGTGGCGACCCCAATTACAGCATCCACAACCCACCGGCCTACGCGATGATCGGCGATCTGCTGATCGCCCGTCCGTTGCTGGTGGCGGCGACGGTGATTGGTGCGGGGGTGTTTATCGTGTCCTTGCCGTTTACCGCGCTGGGCGGCGGGGTAGGTGATGCCGGGCAGGCGCTGGTGGTCGATCCGGCGAAAGCGGCGTTCGTCCGTTGCCTGGGGTGTGTCGGGGAGGGGTTTGAGCAGCAGAACTGAATCAGCTGGATCATCGGTGTGGCTGATGGCCTCTTCGCGAGCAGGCTCGCTCCCACATTAGATTTGCTTTGGGCACAAATTGTGTACACACAGCATATCCAATGTGGGAGCGAGCCTGCTCGCGAAGAGGCCTGGACAAACGCTACAAAAACACCAGATTCAAGCCTTGCCGGTAAGCTTGCGGTACTTCTCCATCAACTGCTCTTGAGTTTCTGGATGCGCTTCGTCCAGCGGAATGCAATCCACCGGGCAAACCTGCTGRCACTGTGGTTCGTCGTAGTGGCCGACGCACTGGGTGCAGAGGTTCGGGTCGATCACATAGATCTCTTCGCCCTGGGAGATGGCGGCGTTCGGGCACTCGGGTTCGCAGACGTCGCAGTTGATGCAATCGTCGGTGATGATCAGGGACATTGGGACTCCTGCCAGGGTAGTTTGCCCAGGCATCTGAAAACTGATGCGTACAATTGTGCCGCATCGGCGCCCGCAGTGCACGCAGGCGCGATGGACTGCAAGAGATTGCAGTTTGCGGCAGCGCTTACTTCTTGAAGCGCAGGGTCAGCGCGTCGGCCACGACAGGGTGGACGAACTTGGTGATATCGCCGCCCAGGGCAGCAATTTCACGGACCAGCGTCGAAGAAATAAACGAATAACGCTCGGACGGGGTAAGAAACAGGCTTTCCACGTCCGGGGCCAATTGGCGGTTCATGTTGGCCAGCTGGAATTCGTATTCGAAGTCCGATACCGCGCGCAGGCCACGCAGGAACACGTTGGCGTTCTGCTCTTTGGCAAAGTGCGCCAGCAGCGTCGAAAAGCCGACGACTTCGACGTTCGGCAGATGTTTAGTGACCTCGCGGGCCAGCTCCACACGCTGTTCCAGGGGAAATAGCGGGTTTTTCTTCGGGCTGGCGGCGACGGCGATGATCACATGATCGAACAGGCGCGAGGCGCGTTCGACCAGATCGCCATGGCCCTTGGTAATAGGGTCGAAGGTACCTGGGTACAACACTCGGTTCATCGCGTCGTCCTGGCGGGAGTCCGTTGGGGAGTCGGATGGTATCGCAGCCTTCCCGGTCGGCCAAGTCGCCTTTGGGGTAAGAAAGCACTATAGACGATGCGAATTATGGGTTTTTTCATGGGTTTTTTAAACGGATGGCCAACGCTGTCGCCAGTTGCGCGGTCAGCCCATAGACCGACAATTGCGGGTTGGCGCCAATGCTGGTGGGGAACAGCGAGCCATCATGGATCGACAGATTACTCAGTTGATGATGACGGCCGAGACTGTCGGTGACGGCATTTTTCGGGTCTTCACCCATGGCACATCCACCCATCACATGAGCACTGCCCAGTCGTGTGCGGTACAGCTCGAGACTCAGGCCGTCGATCAGCGCGCGTGCTTCAGCGAGGGTTTTCACGTAGCGCGCATCGACGTGCATCGGCATGACCGCGTTGGCACCGCCGGCGAACTGAATCTCGGCCATGCTATGAAACGCTCGACGTATCCCGTCCCAGGCATAGGCTGAGACCTGATAGTCGAGCACTGGTGAGCCATCGCCGCGCAATTCGACACTGCCGCCAGGGCTGTCCGGGTGAAAACCGTCACGCAGCAGGGCCAGCATCGCGTGGGTGTGCGGCAATTGCTGCATGTGGCGAGCGTTCTCTTCACCAAAGCCACCGAGCAAGGTCGCCGCCAGCGCAGGGTGTAGTGGCGGCACTTCCAGCTTGTAGGACATTTTGCCGGTGGTGCCGTCCTGCCATTGAAAGTGGTCGGAGTAAATCGACTGCGGCGCGCCGTAGAACGGGTTGATCACCTCGTCGAACAGCCCGGCGGACATGTTCACCAGGTGCAGAAAGGTCCGCTTGCCAAGCCGTTCATGGGGATCCGGGGCTTTGGAGCGCAGCAACAGCGCCGGGCTGTTGATGCCGCCGCCGGCCAGCACGTAATGTCGCGCCTTGACGGTGATGCTGCGCCCGGTCGGCGCCACGCAGCGCTCATCCATTGCCACGCAGCGCAGGCCGGTGACTTTGTCGTCCTTGATCAGCAGGTGTTCGACACGGGCCAGATAGAGCAGCTCACCGCCTTTTTCCAGGGTCGCGGGGATGGTGGTGACCATCATCGATTGCTTGGCGTTGGTCGGGCAGCCCATGCCGCAATAGCCGAGGTTCCAGCAACCGCGCACGTTGCGCGGGATCACGTGCCAGCTGTAGCCGAGCTGTTCGCAACCTTTTTTTATCACGTCGTTGTTCGCGTTGGGCGGCACCAGCCATGGGGCGACGCCAAGGCGCTGCTCCATTTTTTCGAACCAGGGCGCCATTTCCGCCGGGCTGTGGCCCTTGACGTCGTGTTCCCTGGCCCAGTGTTCGAGGGTTGGTTCGGGGGTGCGAAAGCTTGAGGTCCAATTGACCAGCGTCGTGCCACCGACTGCGCGGCCTTGCAGGATGGTGATCGCGCCATCCTTGCTCATGCGGCCGATGCCTTCCTGATAAAGGCTGGAATAGGCCTGGTCTTCGAGCATCTTGAAGTCGCTGCTGGTCTTCAGCGGGCCTTCTTCGATCAACAGCACTTTGTAGCCGGCAGCGCTGAGGATTTCGGCGGTGGTGCCGCCGCCAGCGCCACTGCCGATGATCGCGATGTCGGCTTCGAGTGTCAGATCATTGGCCAGTTGCGAGCCGTTGTAGGTTTTCCAGCCACGGGCCAGGCCTTCGCGGAACGGATCGGGTACGGGCATCTTTGGGCTCTCTTATTGTTTTGGATTCGGTGGTGATGCGGCTGGCGCCTTCGCGAGCAAACGGAACGCCGCCCGGCTGCTCCCACATGGATCGCGCGCCCCTTGTGGGAGCGAGCCTGCTCGCGATAGGGACACCTCGGTCTCAAACGGCGGGCGGCCCCGGATACCCGCAATGTGCCCATGATTCGGCGCGCTTGTACCAGGCCATCATCACCAGTTGCAGGATCGAGCTGTGGCCCATGCGCAACAGGCTCAGCGAGCTGTTTTGCCAGCGCCGCAGGAATTGGCGAATGTCGTCGCTGCTGGCGTTTTCCCAGTGGCCCCAGATTCCGGTCAGTGGCCCGCGAGTGATAGCCATGGCGAGCACATCGAACAGTTGTTGGGTCAGCTTGAGCATTTCCGGCGACAGGTGATTGAGGTCGTGGTCGAGCGATTGCAGGGTGCCTTCGACGGCGGCCGGGAGTTTTTCGACGGCCACGGCGCCGTCGAGCATCACCGGGATCAGCGCGCGCAAGAACGGCAGATCACTGCTGCGCAATATGGCGAAACCGCTGGCCGGGCTGCTGGCCGAGCAACCACTGAGACTGGCGCCAAGGCCGGCCGTGGTCAGGAAGGCCGTGGCGCAGAGACTGAATTTGAGCAGGCCGCGCCGTGTCAGCGCGGGGGATTCGGTCAGGCTTGGGTTCATTATTGTTATTACCCGGTCATGAGGCGTCAGCGGATGAACAGCTTCTGGATCAGCTTCTGGATCGACTTGCCGTAAGGCGGATATATCAGCTTCGCCGCGTTAAAGCGCTGTTTGATCAGCACGCCTTTGGCTTTGCTGAACGTCAGGAAGCCTTCATGTCCGTGGTAATGGCCCATGCCTGAAGCGCCGATACCGCCAAACGGCATGTCGTCTTGCGCGACGTGCAGCAAGGTGTCGTTCAGGCACACGCCACCGGAATGGGTTTCGTTGAGCACGCGGTTTTGTTCGGCCTTGTTGTAGCCGAAGAAGTACAGCGCCAGCGGACGTGGCCGCTGGTTGATGTAGGCAAACGCCTGGTCCAGATTCTTGTAAGGCACGATCGGCAGCACCGGGCCGAAGATTTCGTCCTGCATCACGATCATCTCGTCGCTGACATTCAGCAGCAGGCTATGGCTCATGCGTCGGCCCTGATCCTGTTCGAAGACCGGGATCAGCAGCGCGCCCTTGCTGGTGGCATCGCTGAGGTAGCTGTGCAGCCGGGCCAATTGGCGCTCATTGATGATCGCGGTGTAGTCCGGGTTGTCCGCGAGTGTCGGGTAAAACCCGCGAACCGCCTGACGATAGGCTTCGACGAAGGAGCCGACCCGCTCTTCCRGCACCAGCACGTAGTCCGGTGCGACACAGGTTTGTCCGGCATTCAGGGTTTTACCGAAGGCAATACGTTCGGCGGCGTCCTTGAGCGGTACGTCGTGGGAAACGATTGCCGGAGACTTGCCGCCTAATTCCAGTGTCACCGGTGTCAGGTTCTCTGCCGCCGCACGCATGACATGTTTGCCGATGCTGGTGGCGCCAGTGAACAGCAGGTGATCGAAGGGCAGCCTGGAAAAGGCCACGCCGACCTCGGCTTCGCCCAACACTACGCACACCAGGTCTTCGGGGAACACTTTGGCCAACAAGGTTTTCAGCAGTTGCCCGGTGGCTGGCGTGGACTCGCTGAGTTTGAGCATCACCCGGTTGCCCGCCGACAACGCGCCGACCAACGGGCCGATGGCCAGGTACAGCGGATAGTTCCACGGCACGATGACCCCGACCACGCCCAGCGGCTGATAAACCACCTTGGCCGCTGCCGGCTGAAAGGCGATTCCTACCTTGCGCGGGGACGCTTTCATCCAGCCTTTGAGGTGTTTGCTGGCGTACTGAATGCAGTGCAGGCTCGGCATCAGCTCGGCGAGCAGGGTTTCATCGGCGCTGCGGTTGCTGAAATCCTGGCTGATCGCGTCGATCAAGGCCTGACGCTCGTCACTCAGCAGATCACGCAATGCCTTGAGCCATTGCTGGCGTTGCGCAGCCGGTGGCATCGGGTGGGCCGCGTAGGCCTGACGCTGGACGGCAAACAGAGCGTGTAGCTCACTCAATAGCTGTTGGGAGCTTTGCAGGTAGGCAATGTCGGCGGGCATGGTAGCTCCGGTTTTTTTAGAATGAGGAAGTTTTTAGAGTCTATGCTCTAGAAAGTCAAATGATGTCCTCGGGAAGCGATGATTTATCCGCCAGCGGATAGGTCGTAAGATGCCCGGCAACGCACTGAAGAATTAAAGCTCAAGCCATGGCCCCACGAATAAAAACCAGCGAGCGCATCGTGCAGAACAGCCTGGAGCTGTTCAATCAACAGGGTGAACGCAGCATCAGCACCAACCATATCGCTGCGCATATGGAGATTTCTCCGGGCAACCTGTACTACCACTTCCCCAACAAGCAGGCGATCATCGCCGTGTTGTTCAGTGAGTACGAAGCCCTGGTAGAGAGCTTCCTGCGCCCACCCCAGGGCCGCGCCGCGACCGTTGAAGACAAGCGCTTCTACTTGCAGGAACTATTGTCGGCCATGTGGCGCTACCGATTTTTACACCGCGATCTCGAGCACTTGCTCGACAACGATGCGGAACTGGCTGCCCGTTACCGGCGTTTTTCCCAACGGTGCCTGATCCAGGGCACGGCAATTTATGCAGGCTTCGTCGACGCCGGGATCCTGTGCATGGACAAGGTCCAGATCGAGTCCCTGACGCTCAACGCCTGGATCATCCTCACATCCTGGGTGCGCTTTCTGTGCACCACACGGGAAAATTCCAACCACCTCAGCGAACAAGCCATTAAACGTGGCGTGTATCAGGTGCTGGTGCTGGAAGCCGGATTTGTCACGGAGCAAGCGCGCGAGGCGGTCAATGCCTTGTTCGAGGAGTTTTACGTGCCGTTGGCCCAGGCCCTGGAAGAAGTGCAGTAGGATCGACAAAGACTTAACCACAGGAGCCCGCTATGCCCATCGCGCAACTGATCAACCCGAATGCCCTGGACCAGAAAAAGGATCAGGCCGGGTTGGTGATTCTGGATTGTCGTTTTGCCCTCGAAGACCCGGATTATGGCCAGCGCAGCTATGCCCAGGGGCATATCGAGGGGGCCTCGTTCGCGGACCTTGAACGTGACCTCAGCGGCCCCGTGGTCAAGGGTGTCACCGGTCGCCATCCATTGCCGACGCCGCACCACTTGATTCAGCGTTTGCAGGATTGGGGTATCAATAACGACAGCGAAATCGTTTTGTATGACGACGGCCCCGGCATGTATGCCGCGCGGGCCTGGTGGTTGCTGGCGTGGCTGGGCAAGCGCGACGGCGTGTTCATTCTCGACGGTGGCCTCAAGGCCTGGCACGCGGCCGGTTTGCCGCTGAGCCTGGATGCACCGGCCATCACCCGCGGCTCCTTCACCGGCGCGCCGGACCACACCTTGTTAGTGAGCGCCGAAAAACTGCAACAGCGCCTCGGTCAACCGACCCTGACCTTGCTCGACGCCCGGGGTTTGCCGCGTTTTCGTGGCGAGGTCGAGCCGATTGACCCGGTCGCCGGGCACATTCCCGGCGCGCAATGCGCGGCCTTTACCGACAACCTGGATGCCGACGGGCGCTTTCTTCCTGCCGATCAGCTCAAGCAGCGTTTTGCCGCGAAACTGGGCGATCGTTCGCCGACCGAACTGGTGGCGTATTGCGGCTCGGGCGTGACCGCGTGCCATAACCTGTTTGCGTTGTGCCTGGCCGGTTATCCGTTGGGCTCGCTGTATGCCGGGTCGTGGAGCGAGTGGATCACCGATCCTGCGCGGGGCGTCGCTACCGGCGACTAATCGCAAATCCCCTGTGGGAGCGAGCCTGCTCGCGATGGCGGACTGTCAGTCAACATCGTTGTTGAATCTGACGGCCTCATCGTCGGAGCGCCGCCCGGAGCAGGCTCGCTCCCACATGGGTATCAGGGGGCTTTGAGATTCAAAGCAGTCGGGCACTGCGATAAGCCCCGGGCCCTACGCCGTAAACCTTCTTGAACTGCCGGCTCAGATGACTCTGGTCGGCAAAGCCGAGCCGGGTGGCAACGTCCAGCGGCAGGCAGCCTTTCTGTAATAACGCACGGGCCTGGGCGATACGCTGCTGCATCAGCCAGGCGTGCGGCGGCATGCCGGTGGCATGGCGAAACACTCGGGCGAAGTGGAAGGGCGAAAGGTTCACCGCAGCGGCCAGTTCTTCCAGGGAGGGCGGTGCAGCGAGTTGCGCGTGCATCAGTTCCTTGGCCCGGGCGATGGCCCGATGTTCCTGGCCAGGTTGACCGGGCGTTGCCACTGCGGCGTGGCGTTGCAGCAATGCCAGCATCATTTCCCGCCACGCGGTCTGCTGTTGCAGCGCACTGGCAGGGCTCTCCAGCAAACGGTGCAGTTGGCAGAGGCCACTCACCAGGTCCGGGTCGCGATACAGCGTCGCACCAAAGGCCGGCAAGTCGTGGTCAGGCAGCTCAAGTTCGCCCAGCAACGAAAGGATTTGCTGGTTGTCGGGATAGAACGCCCGGTACAACCAGCCGTTGTCCGTCCCTTTGTGGCCAGTGTGTAATTCGTCCGGATTGATCACCACCAGAGTCCCGCTGCCGGCCAGATGTTCGGCGCCACGATAGCGGTAGCGTTGAGCGCCGGCCATGATGATGCCGATGACAAAACCGTCGTGTACGTGAGGGACGAAGCGCTGTTCGATGTAGCGCGCGGACAACAGCTCTACGCCGGCCAAAGGGGCCGTTTGCCAGAAGTGGATTGACTCGCCCGGAGTGGCCTCCATGGCCTTACTCGCGACCTGTGTTGGCCAACCAGGCCGGGATACGCCGCTCCAGGTAGTAACCGGGGTTGCGGAACGTGCCGTCGACAAAGCCGACATGCCCGCCCTTGGCCTGCAATTCGAACTGCGTGCAGTCCGATAACTCGCTGGCGTGCGGCAGGCTGTGGAGAAAGACGAAAGGATCGTCGGCCGCTTGGATGATCAGGGTCGGCGTGCGGATCTCACCGAGAAAATAACGGCTGGAGGCGCGGCGATAATAGTCATGCGCGTCCTTGAAACCGTTCAGTGGCGCAGTCACCCGGCCATCGAAATCCCAGAAAGTGCGCAGGTTCTCCAGTGACCCCAGTCTGGCCAGGGTCTCCAGGCCCTCGTGGTGGCCGTCATGCAGGAACTTCTGTTGCTTGGTCTTGATGTAGGCGAGCATTTCGCGCATGAAGTGCGCTTGATAGATCCGCGAAAATCCCTGGCCGATGCGGTCAGCGCATTGGTCCAGGCGAAAGGGTACCGAGACCGCCACCGCGCCCTGCAACTGACTGCCACTGCCGGTTTCCCCCAGGTGCTTGAGCAGCACATTGCCGCCCAGCGAATAGCCGACGGCGTACAGCGGCGCTGACGGACGGGTGGCTCGAAGGTGGTTGATCGCTGCCGCGAGGTCTTCGCTGGCGCCGGAGTGATAGCTGCGCGGCAACAGATTCGGCTCGCCCGAACAGCCGCGCCAGTTCAGCGCTACGCTGGCCCAGCCTTGGGCGAACAGGGCTTTTTGCAGGCCGGCGACATAGGGCGAGTTCGACGAGCCGGTCAAACCGTGCAACACCAGCACCAGTGGCGCATCGGCGCTGTGCGGCCCGTGCCAGTCCAGGTCAAGAAAGTCGCCATCCTCGAGCCACAAGCGTTCGCGCTCGCGTTCGATGTGCGTGGTTTTGCGCCACAGCGGTCCCCACAAGGTTTGCAAGTGCGGGTTGCCAAGGCCGAAGGCAGGGGTGAAGCGTTCAGGCGGAAAAAACACGATGGCTCTCAATGCAACGGTGCGCAACCTGTGCGCACCTTTTCAGAATAGTCGGTTAACCGGCAATCTTCGCCATACGTTGCCACAACGAACAACAGAGTTGCTCGGTTTTCTGCTTTCCGACGCTGTGATAGTCGCCTGACGGATTGGCAATTACCTGGCAGGTTTGCCGGTAGGCTCTGGCAATGGCTTTTGCAGGACGATCGGTCCCGCGCTGATGATGACCAATTTGTCCATGCTCAGGTGTTTGTTCAATGCGGTTTTGACTTGCTCGACGGTTAGACGCTGGGACTGCTGCATGAAGTCGTCCAAGTGATTCAACGGCAGGTTATAAAAGCCGATAGACGCCAGTTTCGAGACGATTTGTGAGTTGCTGGCAGTGGACTGCGGGAAGCTGCCGGCCAACTCGCGTTTGGCATCCTCAAGTTCTTTTTCGGTCGGACCGGTTTTGAGGTAGTCGTCGAGCAAGTCCTTTACCAGTTTCAGAGTGCCTTCGCTCATTTCGGCGCGGGTCTGCAGCTTGATCATGAACGTACCGCGCGCCTGCATTGGGGAGAAAGCCGAAACCACGCCGTACGTCAGGCCACGTTTCTCGCGGACTTCGCTCATCAGTCGAGTGCCGAAACCGCCGCCAAGGATCTGGTTGCCCATGGACAGTGCCGCGTAGTCTGGATTGTCACGGTCGATACCCAGCTGCGCGAGCATCAGAGTGGTCTGTTTCGATGGGAATTCGATGTGGCTGATGCTGGCCTTGGGTTCTATCGGTTGCGGGATTTTCGCCAGGGCYGGGCCTTTGGGCAGGCTAGCGGATACCTTCGCGGCAATGGCTTCGGCTTCGGCGCGAGACAAGTCGCCCACCAACGCGATCACCACGTTGCCGGCCGCGTAGGCTTTTTCGTGGAATGCGCGCAGCTGTGCCGGGGTGACGGACGGAATGGCTTGCGCCGTGCCATCGCTGGCGTGCGCGTATGGATGATCGCCATACAAACGGTTCATCAACTCAAGGCTCGCCAGTTTGCCGGGGTCACGCTTCTGATCTTCGAAAGCAGCGAGGGTCTGATTACTCAGGCGTGCATACGAGTCGTCAGGGAAGGTCGGCTTGCCTACGACTTCGGCGAAGAGCGTCAATGCCGGATCGCGTTTGTGTTCCAGGTCTGAATATCAAGCGTACGGTGACTGGGTGCCTTGCTGTCGAGTTCAGTCAGCGATTGCAGCATCTGGCCGGAGTTTTCCTTGTCTGGCACTTCACCGTCGCCGGACTCATCCCCATCCTCTTTATTAGCCTCCGTTGGCAGTATATGAGCGACGCTGAGCCGCTCGCGGGTGAAATACAGCCTGGCGGCTTTCTGGATGTCTTCTGGCGTTACGCTTTCCAGTTCGGCCAGTTCGGTGTCCATCAGTTTCCACGACAGACCGAAGGTTTCCAGTCGGCCGATAGTGGTGGCCTGACGGGTGATCGAGTCACGCTCGTAAACCAGCTCGGCGATGACCTGCGCGCGTACGCGCCCCAGTTCTTCAGTGGTTGGCGGAGTGGTTTTCAGCTGGTCCAGCAGCCTCCACAAACCGGCTTCGGCCTGGGCGATGGTTTTGTTTTTATGGCTGTTGGGTGTCGCCGACAGGAGGAACAGGCTGTCGCCCCGGGTGTAGGCGCTATAGCTCGACGAACCGTCGGACACCAGCTCTTCATCGCGTTGCAGTTGCGTCGGGATGCGCGCGCTGTGGCCGTCGCCGAGCAGGGCCGAAATCAGGCGCAAGGCATTCACAGAGCGTTTGTCTTTGGCGGTGGCAATGCTCGGCACGTTGAAGGTCAGCATCAGGCTGGGCACTTGGGTCTTCACGTGCAGCGTGATCTGGCGTTCACCGGGCCTTGCCAGTTCCAACGGTATTTTCGCGGCCGGCACATTGCGTCTGGCGATCGGGCCGAAGTAGCGCTGGGCCAGGGTTTTGACTTCGTTCGGGGTCACGTCGCCAACCACCACCAGCGTGGCGTTGTTCGGTGCATACCAGGACTGATACCAGTGGCGCAGTTCTTCGACCTTCATCCGTTCGAGGTCCGCCATCCAGCCTATGGTCGGCGTGTGATAACCGCTGGCCGGGTAGGCCATGGCCTTGAAGCGTTCGTGGCATTGGCCAGTGGTTTGTCATCGGTGGTCTGGCGACGTTCTTCCTTGATGACTTCGATCTCCCGGGCGAACTCGTCGGCCGGCAGAAGCAGATTGGCCATGCGGTCCGCTTCCAGTTCGAAGGCCACGCCCAGACGATCTCGAGCCAGCGTTTGGTAGTACGCGGTGGAGTCGCTGCTGGTGAAGGCGTTGAATTTGGTACCGAGCTCGCGCAGAAGCGGCAAGAGTTTGCCTGGGCCGACTTTTTTGCTGCCCATGAACATCATGTGTTCCAGAGCGTGGGACAAGCCGGTCTGACCCGGAGGCTCGTAGCTGGCGCCGACCTTGTACCAGACTTGGGACGCTACCACCGGTGCCCGATGATCCTCGCGCACGATGACCTTGAGGCCGTTATCGAGTGTGAACTCGGTAGTTGAACTGGAAGTTGTCTCGTTAGTTAATGCGTTCATTCCGTTAATAGTCCTTTGCGTCCATGCGATTTGTTTCGCAAGTTCACAATGAACTAAAGGAAAAGAACTAAGCAAACCGGGTATGTTGCTGTTTGAAAAAACGGGAGGGCGCCCCGAGCAAGCGGTTCGCCCGTCCAGGCGATTCCTTTAAGAATTTAGTTCAGTGCTTCGCTGCCACAACGCGTAGTAGACCCGCCCGGACTTTTGCTCCCGGTGCAGGCGCCAGCCCGCTGGCAGGCCGAGGGTTGATGGCGCGGTTTCACTTTCAGTGTAGATCCACGCGTTGTCGGCGAGCCATTGGCGTTCTTCAAGCAGCGTGCAAACGGCGGGCAACAGGTTCTGGTTGAACGGCGGGTCGAGGAACACCAGGTCGTAGGCGATCGCTGGCTGGGTTTCCAGGTAGCGCAAGGCATCGGCGGTTTGCACCTGGCCGACGGTGCAACGCAGCGTTCCCAAATGCTCTTTCAGGCTGGAAACCGCCAGGCTGCTGGCGTCCAGCGCCTGGCCCATGGCGGCGCCACGGGACAGCGCTTCGAGAAACAGCGCGCCGCTGCCGGCAAACGGGTCGAGCACCTTGGCCCCGGCCACATACGGTGCGAGCCAGTTGAACAGGGTTTCACGCACGCGGTCGGGCGTCGGGCGCAGGCCCGGAGCGTCCGGGAAACTCAGCCGACGGCTGCGCCATTCGCCGCCGATGATGCGCAATTGGTTCACGCCGTTGTGCACGTTATGAACAGGTTTCTTGGGACGCGATGGACTGGCCATTAATGCTCCGGAACCCCGAGCGGCTGCTCGGTTGGTTTGTCAGTGGGGGCCGGTAACGGCTTTTGCGGCACGGTCGGGCCAGCAGAAACGATGACCATTTTGTCCGTGCTCAGGTGTTTGTTCATTGCTGCGGTGACCTGCTCGACCGTCAGGCTTTGCGACTGCCGCATGAAGTCTTCAAGGTAACTCAGCGGCAAGTCATAGAAACCCATGGCGCCCAGTTGGCCAACGATATCGGCGTTGCTGGCGTTGGACAGCGGGAAGCTGCCGGCCAGTTCACGCTTGGCGTCGTCGAGTTCTTTCTGGGTCGGGCCGGTTTTCAAGTAGTCCGCGAGCACATCCTGCACCAGTTTGAGCGTGCCTTCGCTCATTTCGGCGCGGGTTTGCAGGTTGACCATGAACGGGCCACGGGCCTGCATTGGCGTGAAACCGGAGTAGACGCCATAGGTCAGGCCACGTTTTTCACGTACTTCGCTCATCAGTCGGGTGCCGAAGCCACCGCCGCCGAGGATCTGGTTGCCCAGGGAGATGGCCGCATAGTCCGGATCACTACGGTCGATGCCCAATTGCGCGAGCATCAGGTTGGTTTGCTTGGACGGAAACTCGATGTGTCCGATGCTGGCTTTCGGTTCAACCGGTTGTCCGATTTTCGCCAGCGCCGGGCCTTTTGGCAGTGCGGCGGAAATCTGTGCAGCAATCGCTTCGGCTTCGCTGCGTGACAAGTCGCCCACCAGTGCAATCACCACGTTGCCCGCGGCATAGGCTTTCTCGTGAAAAGCCCGCAATTGCGCCACGGTAATCGATGGGACACTTTGCGCGTCGCCGTCGCTTGAATGTGCGTAAGGGTGATCGCCATACAGGCGCTTCATCAGCTCCAGGCTCGCCAGTTTGCCGGGGTTCTGCTTCTGGTATTCGAAGCCGGCAAGCAACTGGTTCTTGATGCGTGCCAAGGAGTCGGTCGGGAATGTCGGTTTGCCGACCACTTCAGCGAACAGCTTCAGCGCCGGTTCGCGTTTATCCACAGCACTCAGGCTGCGCAACGTGGCGACGGCCATGTCTTTGTAGGCGCCGTTGCCGAAGTTTGCGCCAAGGCCTTCGAAGCCTTCAGCGATCTTGCCGACATCTTTGCCGGCGATACCTTCGTTGAGCATGGCATTGGTCAGCACGGCCAGCCCTGGTTTATCACCGTCCTGACTGCTGCCGGCGGCGAAGATCAGGCGCATGTCGAACATCGGCAGTTCCGGGGCTGCAACGAACAGCACCTTGGCGCCCTCAGCGGTTTTCCAGGTTTGCACATCCAACTTACGGTGGCTCGGCGCTTTACCGTCGAGTTCGGTCAGTGATTGCAGCTTTTTGCTGGCCTTGGCCTGGTCGAGGGCTTCGCTGGCATTGGTCTCGGTCGAACGGCTGAGGTAGAAACCGAACGCGGCGACCAGTGCGACGAGTATCAGGCCGATCAGGACCAGGCGTGGTTTTTTACTCTCACTCATGAGCGGTTTCCTCGGGCAGTGGCAGTACATGCGCAACGCTGAGACGTTCGCGAGTGAAATAGGTACGGGCGGCTTTCTGGATGTCTTCCGGTGTCACGCTTTGCAGCTCGGCGAGTTCGGTGTCCATCAACTTCCACGACAGACCGACGGTTTCCAGCTGACCAATGGCAGTGGCCTGGCTGGTGATCGAATCACGCTCGTAGACCAGGCCGGCGATCACTTGTGCGCGTACGCGTTCAACTTCATCAGCCGACGGCGCGGTGGTTTTCAGCTGTTCGAGCAGTTTCCACAGGCCGGCTTCGACCTGGGCCATGGTTTTGTGTTTCTGAGTGTTCGGCGATGCCGACAAGGTAAACAGGCTGTCCCCGCGGGTGTAGGCGTCGTAGCTCGATGAACCACCTGAGACCAGTTCTTCGCCGCGCTCCAGTTGCGCCGAGATGCGCGCGCTGTAGCCGCCATCAAGCAATGCCGCGATCAACCGCAGGGCATTGACCGAGCGTTTGTCTTGCGCGGTGGCGATGCTCGGCACGTTGAAGGCCAGCATCAGGCTCGGCAATTGCGTCTGTACATGCAGGGTGATCTGGCGCTCGCCGGGCTCGGCCAGTTCCAGCGGAATCTTCGCTGGCGGCACGTCGCGCTTCGGGATCGGTCCGAAGTAGCGCTGGGCCAGGGCTTTGACTTCGTCCGGGGTTACGTCACCGACCACCACCAGCGTGGCGTTGTTCGGCACGTACCAGGATTTATACCAGTGGCGCAGCTCTTCGACCTTCATGCGGTCCAGGTCAGCCATCCAGCCGATGGTCGGCGTGTGGTAGCCGCTGGCCGGGTAGGCCATGGCCTTGAAGCGCTCGTAAGCCTTGGCCATCGGCTTGTCGTCGGTGCGCATGCGGCGCTCTTCCTTGATCACTTCGATCTCGCGGCTGAACTCGTCGGCCGGCAGGCGCAGGTTGGCCATGCGATCGGCTTCCAGCTCAAAGGCCACACCCAGGCGATCACGCGCCAGCACCTGGTAATACGCGGTGTAGTCGTCGCTGGTGAAGGCGTTCTCTTCGGCGCCGAGGTCGCGCAGGATCAACGACGCTTCGCCGGGGCCGACTTTCTCGCTGCCCTTGAACATCATGTGTTCCAGGGCGTGGGACAAACCGGTCTGGCCCGGGGTTTCGTAGCTGGAGCCAACCTTGTACCAGATCTGGGAAACCACCACGGGTGCCCGATGATCCTCGCGCACGACGACCTTGAGGCCGTTGTCGAGGGTGAATTCGTGGGTTGGTTGGGGGTCGGCAGCCAAAGCTGAAAGGGGCAGACAAACTGTGCTGAGCAGCAGGCCTGCAGCGCGGCGGGCTAGAGCATTCATTCGTTTTTAAACCTGTTGGGCTGCCCGCTAGGTCTTAGCGTCAGCGGGCTAGAGGGTGCTAGGATAACGGTCCGTTTTACTGGCGGCCACGTCTATCAGGCTTTTGTGCTTGATCAGGCTGTATGGGTTCACGGCGGAAAGCCTCTGTTTATCAGCTAAACTCCGCTTTTTCGCCGATTTTGCCAGTTCAGTCCTTCGTAAAATCGATCCTTGAGGTGCTGTTGAGCACTTCGACAAAATGTTGCGCGTGAACAAGCTGGGTGAAACGCAGTCTGTTCTGCATCGAATATTTATTTGCCGAGGCGCCATTGGCGCGTCGCTACCGTGAGATAGCCGTCCTCCATGTTTGGTTCCAACGACGACAAGAAGACCCCAGCTGCAGCTGGCGAGAAGAAAAGCCTGTTCGGATGGCTGCGCAAAAAGCCGCAGGCACCCGCCGTCGAACAGCCACAGCCACTTCCAGAGGTTACGCCTGAGCCGGTAAAAGAAGCTGCGCCTGTTGTGCAAGCACCGGCCGCCGCCGTATTGCCGATAACCGAGCCGGTAGTGCAACCGGTTGTCGAGCCAGCGCCTGCGCCCGTGGCTGAAGTACCGCGCGCGCCGGAAGTCGTACACAAACCGTGGTTGACGTTGCCGGTAGCTGAAGAGCCGGTGGCCCTGGTCGAAAACGAGCTGGCGCCGCATGTCACGCCACCGATTCCTGCGCCGACAGTGATCCAGCAAGCGGTAGAGCTGCTGGTGGTCGAGCCGGTCCCGGTCATCGATCCGGCGGCTGAACAGCTGACGGTTGATGAGCCTGATCTGCCTCAGCCGGTGATTGCCGCATTCGTGGCGCCAGAACGTGCTCCAGAACCTGCCCCAGCGCCGGCACCCGTTGTCGCGGCACCGGTAACACCGCCAGCGCCGGTCGTTCCGGTTGCGGCTCCGGTTGCGGCCGAACCGGCTCGCACCGAAGAAACCAAAGCCGGCTTCTTTGCCCGCCTCAAGCAAGGCCTGTCGAAAACCAGCGCCAGCATCGGCGAGGGCATGGCCAGCCTGTTCTTCGGCAAGAAGATCATCGATGACGAACTGCTCGAAGACATTGAAACCCGCCTGCTGACCGCTGACGTTGGCGTCGAAGCGACATCGGTGATCATCCAGAGCCTGACCCAGAAGGTCGCGCGCAAGCAGTTGGCCGATGCCGATGCCCTGTACAAATCCTTGCAAGCCGAGCTTGCCAACATGCTCAAGCCTGTCGAGCAACCGCTGAAAATCACCTCACAGAACAAGCCGTTCGTGATTCTGGTGGTCGGCGTCAACGGCGCCGGCAAAACCACCACCATCGGTAAGTTGGCGAAGAAGCTGCAACTCGAAGGCAAGAAAGTCATGCTCGCAGCCGGTGATACCTTCCGCGCCGCGGCCGTCGAGCAATTGCAGGTCTGGGGCGAACGCAACAAGATCCCGGTGATCGCCCAGCACACCGGCGCCGACTCGGCTTCGGTTATCTTCGATGCGGTACAGGCCGCCAAGGCCCGTGGCATTGACGTGTTGATCGCCGATACCGCCGGTCGGCTGCACACCAAAGACAACCTGATGGAAGAACTGAAAAAGGTTCGCCGGGTGATCAGCAAACTCGACGCCGATGCGCCGCATGAGGTGCTGCTGGTGCTCGACGCCGGCACTGGTCAGAACGCCATCAACCAGGCCAAGCAATTCAACCAGACGGTCGAACTGACCGGCCTGGCCCTGACCAAACTCGATGGCACGGCCAAGGGCGGGGTGATTTTCGCCCTGGCCAAGCAGTTTGGCCTGCCGATTCGCTACATCGGTGTCGGCGAAGGCATCGATGACTTGCGTACCTTTGAAGCAGAACCCTTTGTCCAGGCACTATTTGCCGAGCGGGAGCGTTCATGATTCGTTTCGAACAGGTCGGTAAGCGCTATCCGAACGGTCACGTCGGCTTGCATGAGCTGAGCTTTCGAGTCCGTCGGGGCGAGTTMTTGTTTGTCACCGGCCACTCCGGTGCCGGTAAAAGTACCCTGCTGCGGCTGTTGCTCGCGATGGAACGTCCGACCACCGGCAAACTGCTGCTGGCCGGGCAGGACCTGGCGACCATCAGCAACGCGCAGATCCCGTACCTGCGTCGGCAGATTGGTGTGGTGTTCCAGAACCACCAGTTGTTGTTCGACCGTACGGTGTTCAACAACGTCGCCTTGCCGTTGCAGATTCTTGGTTTGTCCAAGGCTGAAATCGCCAAGCGCGTGGATTCGGCCCTGGAGCGCGTTGCACTCTCGGACAAGACCGACCTCTATCCAGGTGATCTGTCCACCGGTCAGCAACAGCGCGTCGGCATTGCCCGCGCCATCGTCCATCGCCCGGCCTTGCTGCTGGCGGACGAACCGACCGGTAACCTCGACCCGCGTCTGGCGGCAGAAATCATGGGTGTTTTCGAAGACATCAATCGTCTGGGCACCAGCGTGCTGATCGCCAGTCACGATCTGGCGCTGATCGCTCGCATGCGTCATCGCATGCTGACCTTGCAACGTGGCCGATTGATCGGCGACGGGGAGGCCGGGGTATGAGTGCAACACGCAGTCCGAAGGTTTCCGAACGCGTGGCCCCGAAGGCCGCCGATCCGCAGCCACAGAAGAAAAAGCGCGACGAAGACGAGGGTCCGGACTTCAGCACCTTGCTGCGCGCCTGGATCGAAAGTCACCGCGCCAGTTTGCTGGACAGCCTGCGACGTCTGGGCAAGCAGCCCATCGGCAGTTTCTTCACCTGTCTGGTGATGGCGGTTGCCCTGAGTTTGCCGATGGGCTTGTCGTTGCTGCTGAACAATGTCGAACGCCTGGGGGGTTCCTGGCAGCGTGCGGCGCAGATCTCGCTTTACCTGCAGATCGATGCCAGCGCCAATGAAGGCGAGCAACTGCGCGAGCAGATCAAAGGCATGCCGGGTGTAGCCGATGCCGAATACATCAGCCGCGAACAGGCGCTGGAAGAGTTCCAGCAGCAGTCCGGTCTGGGCGAGGCACTCAAGGAGCTGCCGCAAAACCCGTTGCCTGGCGTGGTGCTGGTCACTCCGAAGGAAGTCGACAAGGCGACTCTTGAAGCATTAAGACAAAAACTTTCCGAGTTGCCGAAGGTACAACAGGCGCAACTTGATCTAGTCTGGGTCGAGCGTTTGGCGGCCATCCTCAAGCTGGGCGAGCGGTTTGTCTTCGGTCTGACGGTGCTTCTGGTTTCTGCATTACTTTTGGTGATAGGCAATACCATTCGTCTTCATATTGAAAACCGCCGCACAGAGATAGAAGTGATTAAACTTGTCGGTGGCACTGACAGTTATGTGCGCAGGCCTTTTCTGTACATGGGCGCGCTCTATGGCTTCGGTGCGGGGATTCTGTCCTGGGGTGTTCTGGCGTTTGGCCTGAACTGGCTGAACGACGCAGTGGTTGGGCTGGCCGGCTTGTATGGCAGTAATTTCGCGTTGGCCGGGGTCCCGGTTGCCGATGGGCTGTCACTCTTGCTAGGCGCAGTGCTGTTGGGGTATATCGGTGCATGGATTGCGGTAGCGCGCCATTTGAGAGAGCTCGCACCGAAGTAGTGTCTTATTGCTTGTATGACCTTTCAGCGTATAGGGGAACTTGTCCTTCGGTTCCCGGTCAACTTTTCGCAGTGCTGAACTGCACGAGTTATGTGAGTCGGAGGTTTTTTCGTATGACCACTTCTTTGCAACCTGCTTATGCTCTGGTCCCAGGCGCGAACCTGGAGGCTTATGTGCATACGGTGAACAGCATTCCATTGCTGACACCGGAGCAGGAGCGTGAACTGGCCGAGAGTCTCTACTATGAGCAGGATTTGGGGGCGGCTCGGCAGATGGTGCTCGCCCACCTGCGTTTTGTTGTACATATTGCCCGTAGCTATTCCGGCTACGGCCTGGCCCAGGCTGACCTGATTCAGGAAGGCAACGTTGGCTTGATGAAAGCGGTCAAGCGCTTCAACCCGGAAATGGGCGTGCGTCTGGTGTCCTTTGCGGTGCACTGGATCAAGGCTGAAATCCACGAATTCATCCTGCGCAACTGGCGCATCGTCAAGGTCGCCACGACCAAGGCCCAGCGCAAGCTGTTCTTCAACCTGCGTAGCCAGAAAAAACGCTTGGCATGGCTGAACAACGAGGAAGTCCATCGCGTAGCTGAAAGCCTCGGCGTAGAGCCGCGGGAAGTTCGCGAGATGGAAAGCCGCCTGACCGGCCACGACATGGCCTTCGACCCGGCCGCCGAAGCGGACGACGACAGCGCTTTCCAGTCGCCGGCCAACTATCTGGAAGACCACCGGTACGACCCGGCCCGTCAACTGGAAGATGCCGACTGGACCGACAACTCCACCCACAACCTGCACGAAGCGCTGGAAGTGCTGGACGACCGCAGCCGTGACATCCTCTACCAGCGCTGGCTGGCAGAAGAAAAAGCCACGCTGCACGACCTGGCGCAGAAGTACAACGTGTCGGCCGAGCGTATTCGTCAGCTCGAGAAGAGTGCGATGAACAAGCTCAAGCTGTCGATTGCTGCTTAAGCGGTAACGCAATAAAAAACGCCCCGATCATTGATCGGGGCGTTTTTGTTTGTGCCCAATAATCCTGCCTCGCACCGGCCCCTGTGGGAGCGAGCCTGCTCGCGAAAGCGTCGGATCAGTCGATATCGATGTTAAATGTTCAACCGTCATCGCGAGCAGGCTCGCTCCCACAGTGGAGCTTCAGTGCTGCTGGAGTTGTGATTGACTACTGGTTCCACGGCGCCCGGCGCGAAGAGTTGATCCCGATCAGGTAGCTGTCGCCACCCAACTGGCTCATCTGCTGCCGAATCCAGCTGGCGCGGCGCAATACATAGGGGCTCGGATGGCCGGCGCTCCAGACTCGCGGGTTTGGCAGTACCGCGGCCAGCAAACTGGCCTGCTGACGGCTCAGCGACCGGGCGCTCACGCCAAAGTGATGGCGGGCGGCCGCTTCGGCGCCAAACACGCCGTCATCCCATTCCACGCTGTTGAGGTACACCTCAAGAATCCGCTGCTTGGGCCAGAACACTTCGATCAGACCGGTAAACCAGGCTTCCAGCCCTTTGCGCAGCCAGCTGCGGCCGGACCACAGGAACAGGTTCTTCGACACTTGCTGGCTCAAGGTGCTGGCGCCGCGGATCGAGCCACCGAGTTCGTTGTGGGCCAGAGCAGCCTGAATCGCGCCGAAGTCAAAACCCCAGTGCTCGGGGAATTTCTGGTCTTCGCCAGCCATCACCGCGACCTTCAGGTCATCGGAAATGTTTTCCCACGGCTGCCAGTTGCGCTGCACGTCGATAGGCTCGCCATCGACCCAGGATTCGATCTTGCGCTCGACCATCAACGCCGTCCCCGGAGGCGGAACGACGCGAAACACCAGCACCAGCAACACGCTGCCACAGGCGAACCAGAGCAGGGCTTTTGTGAAACGGCGGAACAATAAACGCAGCATAGAGATGGCTTGGCCGAACCCGTCGAGCGGGCCATTATACAGACCCTGCCCGATGATTCTGACTGGAGTTCCTCATGCTGCGTGGCTTTCTGATGCTGGCCGCTTTTTTCGGTTTCTCGGGCGTGGGTCTGGGCGCATTTGCCGCCCATGGCCTGAAAGACCGCCTGAGTGCCGAATACCTGGCGATTTTCCACACC
Organism: Pseudomonas sp. 05T35; assembly: GCF_056396605.1. NCBI lineage: Bacteria > Pseudomonadati > Pseudomonadota > Gammaproteobacteria > Pseudomonadales > Pseudomonadaceae > Pseudomonas > Pseudomonas sp. 05T35. The sequence goes on along the minus strand of NZ_JBFTLU010000081.1, from coordinate 6,658 downwards.
GGCGTCACCTACCAACTGGTGCACACCCTGGCGCTGTTGGGCGTAGCACTGCTGGCCGTGCAGATTCCCGGGCGTTTGATCACGTGGGCCGGTGTATCATTTGCCATCGGCATCCTGTTGTTTTCCGGCAGCCTGTACCTGCTGACCCTGACCGGCGTCAGCAAGCTTGGCATCGTTACGCCGTTCGGCGGGTTGGCGTTCCTTGTGGGCTGGCTGTGCCTGGGAATTGCCGCTTGGCGCTTGAGCTGACTTAAGAGTCCGTTTCAAGACGAATGGCTTGGGTCGACCTGACTGATCGGGCTAGAATGCTGGCCCCTAAAAATGATGGCGGCATCCGGCATGCGCATTCAGTTGAACGGCGAATCCCTTGAACTGCCCGACGGCGAAACCGTTGCGGCCCTGCTGACCCGTCTGGAACTGACCGGACGCCGGGTGGCGGTCGAGCTCAATCTGGATATCGTCCCGCGCAGCCAGCATGCTGAAACAACGCTGAACGACGGTGACTCGGTCGAAGTCGTTCACGCCATCGGCGGCGGCTAGTAGCCAGCAGGCGAATCCCGAGCCCTACACGCATTCTGCAAGAACCTCACCCCAACAGAGGATTTCCGATGAGCAACGTACGCAGCGACAAGCCGTTCGTCCTGGCCGGTCGTACTTACCAGTCGCGATTGCTGGTAGGTACCGGCAAGTACCGCGACATGGAAGAAACCCGCCTGGCCATCGAAGCCTCGGGTGCCGAAATCGTCACCTTCGCCGTGCGCCGCACCAACCTCGGCCAGAACCCGGGCGAACCGAACCTGCTCGAAGTCCTGTCGCCGGATCGCTACACCTTCCTGCCGAACACCGCCGGGTGCTTCGACGCTACCGAGGCTGTGCGCACCTGCCGCCTGGCCCGTGAGCTGCTCGGCGGCCACAACCTGGTGAAGCTGGAAGTGCTGGCGGACCAGAAAACCCTGTTCCCTAACGTGATCGAAACCCTCAAGGCCGCCGAAGTGCTGGTCAAGGAAGGTTTCGACGTGATGGTCTACACCAGCGATGACCCGATCATCGCCCGTCAACTGGCGGAAATCGGCTGCATCGCAGTCATGCCGCTGGCCGGTCTGATCGGTACGGGCCTGGGGATCTGCAACCCGTACAACCTGCAGATCATCCTCGAAGAAGCCAAGATCCCGGTGTTGGTGGATGCTGGTGTCGGTACTGCATCCGACGCCACCATTGCCATGGAACTGGGTTGCGAAGCGGTGCTGATGAACTCGGCCATCGCCCACGCCCAGCAGCCGATCATGATGGCTGAAGCGATGAAACACGCCATTGTTGCAGGTCGTCTGGCGTACCTCGCCGGGCGCATGCCGAAAAAACTCTATGCCAGCGCTTCCTCGCCGCTGGATGGTCTGATCAAGTAAGAGCCATTGATGACTGAATCGAACGACACGCCTATCCAGACGGAAACAGGCGAAGAGCGCCAACACCGCCGCATCAAGAGTTTCGTGATGCGCGCCGGGCGCATGACCGAAGGCCAGCAGCGCGGCCTGGACCAGGGCACGCCGCTGTTCGTCCTGCCGCTGGCCGACGCGCCGGTGGACTTCGACCAGGTGTTTGGTCGCTCGGCACCGCGCTCGCTGGAAATCGGCTTTGGCATGGGCCATTCGCTGCTGGAAATGGCCGCGGCTTCGCCGGATCAGGATTTCATTGGCGTTGAAGTACACCGTCCTGGTGTCGGCGCGTTGCTCAATGGCGTGCTGACTCAAGGCCTGACCAACCTGCGGGTCTACGATTGCGATGCGATCGAAGTGCTCAACCGGTGCGTGGCCGATAACAGCCTCGATCGCCTGATGCTGTTTTTCCCGGACCCTTGGCACAAGAGCCGTCACCACAAGCGTCGCATCGTTCAGGCGTCGTTCGCTGAGTTGGTACGCAGCAAGTTGAAAGTCGGTGGTGTGCTGCACATGGCTACCGACTGGGAACCGTATGCCGAGTACATGCTGGAAGTGATGAACGTCGCGCCGGGCTACCGCAACCTCGCGGCCATAACATTCAACATCCAAGTTGACTGTCAGGCCGTCATCGCGAGCAGGCTCGCTCCCACAGTTGTTTTGTGTCGGGTTCGGGCTCAGCGGCGGTCGGCGACGACGCCGATCAACACCAGCACCACCAGCAACACCGGTGCCAGGCTGTAGTTGTTGAACTGGCTCAGGCCGCGAACGATCCACGGCGTGGCGTAGATCAGTGCGGCGCCGCTGCCGATCATGCACACCAGGGCCATCAACGGGACGCGCAAGGCGCCGGCGATGCTGCCCAGGCGTTGATCGATCCAGCCTTTGATATCGGCGCCAAACAGCACGAGCAGGCAGCCCACCAGCGCCAGGGCGATTTCCGACAGGTTGCTACGGCTCCAGCGGGACACGGTGGCAAGCAGATCGAGTACCAAATCCATTCGATTTCCTTAAGTCAGAAAATTCTGCAGCAAGTCATTGAGGAATAGTTGTCCGCGCATCGTCGCCGCCAGACGTGACGGTTCGACCTGCAACAAGCCACTTTGTTCGGCCTCGCGGCGGCCTTCGGCAAGGCTTTCCAGTGTCAGTCCGGTGCGCTCTGGATACAGGCGCGACTCGACACCTTCGGTCAAGCGCAGGGCATTCATCAGGAACTCGAACGGCAGCTCTTCGTTGGTCAGGGCTTTCTCACCCGCCTGAAAGCTTTTTGCCGGGTTGAGGTAGTCCTTTGGCAGGCGAGTCTTCCAGGTGCGGACAATGCGTCCGTCCGGATGGCTGAGCTTGCCGTGAGCCCCGGCACCGATACCGATGAAGTCGCCAAAACTCCAGTAGTTGAGGTTATGCCGCGCCGGACGACCGGGTTGGGCATACGCCGACACTTCGTATTGGGCGTAACCGTGTTCGGCCAACAGCGCCTGGCCAGCCTCTTGAATGTCCCACAGGGTGTCATCTTCCGGCAGGGTTGGCGGCTGGTTCCAGAACACCGTGTTCGGCTCCAGCGTCAGCTGATACCAGGACAGGTGAGTCGGCTTCAGCGCGATAGCCTGACGCAGGTCGTCCAGCGCGTCGTCCAGGGACTGATCGGGCAAACCGTGCATCAGGTCCAGGTTGAAGTTATCGAACCCGGCCTGTCGGGCCATGCCAGCCGCGCGAATCGCTTCATCGCCGTTGTGGATCCGGCCCAGGGCCTTGAGTTTCTCTTGCTGGAAGCTCTGGATGCCGATCGACAGGCGATTGATGCCCAAGGCACGGTAAGCGACGAATTTTTCCTGTTCGAAGGTCCCGGGGTTGGCTTCCAGGGTGATTTCGATATCGCTGGCAAACGGGATTCGCTGTTCCACACCTTTGAGCAAACGGCCCAACGCTTGCGCGCTGAACAGGCTCGGTGTGCCGCCACCGAAGAAGATCGAGCTCAGCTCGCGGCCGTAAACCGCGTGCAGGTCTTGATCGAGGTCGGCCAGCAGGGCGTCCACGTACTCTTCTTCCGGCAGCACCGGGCTTGCGGTGTGGGAGTTGAAGTCGCAATAAGGGCATTTGCGTACACACCACGGAATGTGGATGTACAGCGCCAGGGGCGGCAGCACTGGCAAGGCCGCCCGAGGCGATTGCGCGCCGCCGTAAATCAGCGGCGACGCGGACGAGTCGTGGGTCATTTCAGGCTCAGGCGTTGGCGCAGCAAATCCATTGCACGGGCGCGGTGGCTGAGCTGGTTTTTCTCGGCCGGGTTCAATTCTGCACTGGAGCAATTGCGCTCCGGCACCCAGAACAGCGGATCGTAGCCAAAACCGTGTTCACCGCTGGCTTCGGTCAGGATGCGCCCATGCCACAGGCCTTCGCAGAGAATCGGCAGCGGATCATCGGCGTGGCGTACCAGCGCCAGTACGCACACAAACTGCGCACCGCGTTCTGCTTCGGGGACGTCTTTGAGCACGTCAAGCAGCTTGGCATTGTTCGCCGCGTCGCCCTGGCCGTCGGCGTAACGCGCCGAGTAGATGCCCGGCGCACCGCCGAGGAAGTCCACTGCCAGCCCCGAATCATCGGCCAGTGCCGGCAAACCGGAAATGCGCGAGGCATTGCGGGCCTTGAGGATGGCGTTTTCGACGAACGACAGGCCGGTTTCTTCAGGCTCGACGCTGCTGAACTCGCCAATCGAGCGCAGGCGCACCGATTCGCCGAGCATGGCCTGGAGTTCTTTGAGTTTGCCGGCGTTATGGCTGGCCAATACGAGTTGCGTGAAATTGATCATTCGCCGGGGAAGAGCTCTTGGTTGAAATTGATGGTGTTGATCTTGTCGCCGGTTTGCACGTTGATTTCGAAGGTGCGGACTTCTTGTTGATCCACCGGGAACTGGGCGATGTAGTAGACCGCTCCGGTTTCGGTAATCTGTTTGAACTTCAGCGGGACGCTTTTACTGGTCAGGTCTTTCACCGTGCCACTGACCTGGGCGATGACTGGTTTGTTGGCCTTGATCACCGACACATTGATCACGCCCTGATTCTTGCTGCGGACCAGTTCGGCGTTTTTGGCGATATCCGGCGTCAGGTAGGTGGAGTTGAAGGTGTTGTAGTGCACCGTCACGTCACCGAAGGTTTCCTGGCGCTCGCCTTTGATAGGTTCAGCGGCCATGGCGCTGGCGCTCAGGCAGGCTGTTAATAGAAGCAGGGCTAGACGACCCATGATCGTTCTCCTTGAAAAACCTCGTTAAACCGCTACCTGGTGATCCTGCAGGCCAGGACTGCTGACGCGGTAGATGCCAATCTCACCTAATAGATTAGGCCATAGCTTACTGGCCCACCCGTGTCGGTGTTGTTGATCGACAGCAAGCCGATCGATGACCTTGGCTTCACGTTCGCGGCATAGCGCTTCAAAGTCTTCAAAGGTGCAGAAGTGGATGTTCGGCGTGTTGTACCAGGTGTATGGCAAAAACTCCGAAACCGGCATCCGGCCCTTGCTCGCCAGGTACCAACGGCAGCGCCAGTGACCGAAGTTGGGGAAGGTGATGATGCACTGACGACCGACCCGCAGCATTTCATCGAGGATCTTGTCCGGGTAATGCACGGCTTGCAGGGCCTGGGTCATCACCACGATGTCGAAACTGTTGCTGGCAAAGTTGCCCAGGCCCTTGTCCAGGTCCTGCTCGATGACGTTGATGCCCTTGGCCACGCATTCGGCGATGTTGTCCGCATCGTTTTCCAGGCCGTAGCCGGTCACTTGCTTGTTATCGCGTAGCCAGGTCAGCAACTCGCCGTCACCGCAACCGAGGTCGAGCACGCGGCTGCCGGCGGGGATCCATTCCTGGATGATTTCCAGATCGGCTCTCATGTCTTCCTCAAAGCGAAATTCGGTTCATGTAATTGCGAAACGCCTGCAAGTAGCGCGGGATCGGAATCAGGAAGGCGTCGTGGCCTTGCGGAGCATCGATCTCCAGGTAGCAAACGTCTTTCTTGGCCGCCATCAGCGCGTCCACCAGTTCCCGCGAGCGGGCCGGGGAGAAGCGCCAGTCGGTGGTGAAGGACATCACGCAGAACTTGGCCTGGGCTGCCTCGAAGGTTTTCGCCAGGTTATCGTCGAAGTTCGCTGCTGGATCGAAGTAGTCCAGCGCCTTGGTCATCAGCAGGTAGGTGTTGGCATCAAAACGCCCGGAGAACTCCTCGCCCTGATAACGCAGGTAGCTTTCGACCTGGAACTCGACGCTGTGGAAGTCGTAGTTGAGCTTTTCACTCTTCAGGCCACGGCCGAATTTCTCGCCCATGGAATCGTCCGACAGGTAGGTGATGTGCCCGACCATCCGCGCCAGCATCAGCCCGCGCTTGGGGATCACGCCGTGCTCCTGGAACGAGCCGCCATGGAAATCCGGATCGGTGAGGATCGCCTGGCGCGCCACTTCGTTGAAGGCGATGTTCTGCGCCGAGAGTTTCGGCGCCGAGGCAATGGCCAGGCAGTGACGGATACGATCAGGGTAAGTGATGCTCCACTGTATCGCCTGCATCCCGCCCAGGCTGCCGCCGATCACGGCGGTCCACTGGTTGATGCCGATCCGGTCCGCCAGACGCGCCTGGCTGTGCACCCAGTCTTCCACGGTCAGCACCGGGAAGTCGGCACCGAACGGCTTGCCGGTGTCCGGGTTGATGCTGCTCGGGCCGGTAGATCCGTTGCAGCCGCCGAGGTTGTTCAGGCTGACCACGAAGAACTTGTTGGTGTCGATCGGTTTGCCCGGGCCAATGCAGCTGTCCCACCAACCGGGTTTACGGTCTTCGGTACTGTGATAACCGGCGGCGTGATGGTGACCGGACAAGGCATGGCAAATCAGCACGGCGTTGCTCGCCGTGGCGTTCAGCGTGCCGTAGGTTTCATAGATCAGGTCATAGGCTGGCAATGAGCGGCCGCAGGCAAGGGCCAGGGGCTCGCTGAAGTGCGCCACTTGCGGCGTCACCAGACCAACAGAATCGGCGGGAAAGGCAGTTGGCATCGACCCTGCTCTCGTTGAAATGAGGCGTAAGTCTAATGAGCAGGGCTCCCAGCGGCAAGCAAAGGCCGGGCCTGATTTCATTCGGCTGGACCGAGGTGGGGCAATCGCGAGCAGGCTCGCTCCCACAGGGGAGTGCATTCCAATGTGGGAGCGGGCTTGCTCGCGAATGCAGCGCCTCGGTGGATCAGGTCTGTCG
>NZ_JBFTLU010000080.1:0-13976 GCF_056396605.1 Pseudomonas sp. 05T35 | reverse complement strand
GTGATGTGTCGGCGGTGTTACCGCAACCGCAACAAAACGAGTAACACGGAAACAACCTGACCGAATTTTCATGAACGATTTGTCCTACAAAATTCTAAGTTGTTGTTTTTAAAGCACTTTAAAAAGTTGGCATGGCTTCTGCTATCTCTATGGCATAACAAGAATAAAAAGCAGCAAACCTAATAAAAATAAGACGTAACGACTCTGACATAACAAAAACAACACGGCAGAGACGCAGCTAACAGATTTTTTTGGAGAAGGTGTGCTTTTCAGGGTGCTGCTTGCAGTAACCCGCAACCGGGCAGAGAACAATAAAACTACCTTCAGGTAGCTCCCGAACTGGTTGGATCGCTTGGCGAAAAAGCAGATCAGCGCTCAAAAAAATACGTTTGCTCTTGACCCCGGATGGGGGTCGCCCGAAACAGCGGTAAAGGGTCACGGTTGCCAAAAACAACAACAGACCGCCCCTTAATAATAAAAAAAGAGCAGGCAACGACAAATTAAAGGGGAGCTTCGGCTCCCCTTTGTGCTGTCTGGCATTTGAGTTTTGGCCGCGCATCCTGTGGGAGCGGGCTTGCTCCCACAGGACTGTCGTTAGCCTTTATTGGCTTTCAGCTCTTCGATACTGATCTCGCGCATCCGGAACTTCTGGATCTTGCCGGTCACAGTCATCGGAAACTCCTCGACGAACTTGAAGTAGCGTGGCGTCTTGAAGTGCGCGATGCGTTCTTTGCACCAGGCTTGCAGCTCTTGCTCGCTCACGCTGTGGCCGGGGTGGAACTTGATCCAGGCAACGATCTCCTCACCGTACTTCTCGCATGGAATGCCGACGATCTGCACATCCGCTACCGCAGGATGGGTGAAGAAAAACTCTTCCAGCTCTCGTGGGTAAATGTTCTCGCCACCACGAATGATCATGTCCTTGTTACGTCCGGCGATGCAGACGTAACCCTCTTCGTTCATAGTCGCCAGATCTCCGGTGTGCATCCAGCCAGCCTGATCGATCGCCTCGGAATCTGCACTTCGCTCATATGCATTTCGCTGATGACCCGACGCATGACTTCAATCGGGCACGTTGCCCCGGCCATGATCCCGGTACGCAACGTCGACAGGTCGAACTCTGCACGGCGCGGTTGATCGAGCATGGCGATGAACATGGTCGGCACACCGTACAACGCGGTGGCTTTCTCTTGCGCAACAGTGGTCAACGTCAACAATGGGTCGAAGGCGTCGTTGGGGTAAATCATGGTGCTGCCATGGGTGATGCAACCCAAGTTACCCATGACCATGCCGAAGCAGTGATACAGCGGCACCGGGATCACCAGGCGATCATTGGCCGTCAGACCAAGGCTTTCGCCAACCATGTAGCCGTTGTTGAGGATATTGTAGTGACTGAGGGTCGCGCCCTTGGGGAAACCGGTGGTGCCAGAGGTGTATTGAATGTTCACCGCCTGGTCGAAATGCAGGCTGTTTTGCCGTGCCTTGAGCTGTTCAACTGGCACCCCTGCGCCAAGATCCGCCAGTTGCGACCACGGCAAAAAGCCTGATGGCGGCTGCGCGTCGAGACTGATCACGCCGCGTAAATCCGGCAAGCGCTCAGAGTGCAGACGGCCAATGGATTGCTCGGCCAGTTCTGGTGCCAGGCCTTGAAGCATGGCGTGGTAATCGGATGTCTTGAATGAACCGGCACACACCAGCCATTGGCAGCCGGACTGCTTCAACACGTACTCGAGTTCGGAACTGCGATAGGCCGGATTGATGTTGACCAGAATCACGCCAATCTTCGCGCTGGCAAACTGGCTGATGCACCACTGCGCGCAGTTTGGCGCCCAGATGCCGAGACGGTCCCCCGTTTGTAAACCCAGCGCCAATAACGCTCTGGCGTGCAAATCGACCGCTTCGGCCAATTGCGCCCAGCTGTAGCGAAGTTGCTGATGACGCACCACCAATGCTTCGCCCTGAGGGCACTTTGCGACTGTGTTATCGAACGCCTGACCAATGGTCATCGCCAGCAAGGCTTTGTCCTGTGAACCACGGCTGTAGCTGTGCTGTGGGGGAGCACTGTGTTGATCCATGACGACCCCTATTGTCTTTTTTAGTGGGTGAGACGGTTGAACCTTTGCCGGCGACAGACTTGGCTGTTCCTACGCAAACGGTTCGTTTTTCAACCTCGAAACTGCCTCTACTCTCGCTCAAGTTGACGTTAACGTAAAGGATGATTGACAGCCATTCGTCACAGGCTTACGTTAACGTAAAGGTGACAGTCGATTCGGCGCGCTGTGCAGGCCGATTCTCCATTTATAAAAACAAGTTTGAAGGTGCCCCCATGAGCTATCCGACCCTGAACTTTGCCCTCGGCGAAACCATCGACATGCTGCGTGACCAGGTCCGCGCCTTCGTCAGTAAAGAGATCGCCCCGCGCGCAGCACAGATCGATATCGATAACCTGTTCCCGGCTGACTTGTGGCGTAAATTCGGCGACATGGGGTTGCTGGGGATTACCGTTCCAGAAGAATACGGCGGTGCCGGCCTGGGCTATCTGGCGCACGTGGTGGCCATGGAAGAAATCAGCCGAGGCTCGGCCTCGGTCGCCCTGTCCTACGGCGCGCATTCCAACCTCTGCGTCAACCAGATCAACCGCAACGGCACCCACGAACAGAAAGCCAACTACCTGCCGAAGCTGATCAGTGGCGAGCACATCGGCGCCCTCGCCATGAGCGAGCCGAACGCCGGCTCCGACGTGGTTTCGATGAAACTGCGCGCCGACAAACGTGGCGACCACTATGTGCTCAATGGCAGCAAGACCTGGATCACCAACGGCCCGGACGCCAACACTTACGTGATCTACGCCAAGACCGATCTGGAAAAGGGTCCGCACGGGATCACCGCATTTATCGTCGAACGCGACTGGAAAGGTTTCAGCCGCAGCAACAAATTCGACAAGCTCGGCATGCGCGGTTCGAACACCTGCGAGCTGTTCTTCGATGACGTTGAAGTCCCGGAAGAAAACATCCTGGGCGTGCTCAACGGTGGCGTGAAAGTGCTGATGAGCGGCCTCGACTATGAGCGCGTGGTGCTCTCCGGCGGGCCAACCGGGATCATGCAGGCCTGCATGGACCTCATCGTTCCGTACATCCACGACCGCAAACAGTTCGGCCAAAGCATCGGCGAATTCCAGCTGATCCAGGGCAAGGTCGCCGACATGTACACCCAGCTCAATGCCAGCCGCGCCTACCTGTACGCAGTGGCTCAAGCCTGCGAGCGTGGCGAAACCACCCGCAAGGACGCTGCCGGCGTAATCCTTTACAGCGCTGAACGCGCCACGCAAATGGCCCTCGATGCGATCCAGATTCTGGGCGGTAACGGCTACATCAACGAATTCCCGGCAGGCCGTCTGCTGCGTGACGCCAAGCTGTATGAAATTGGTGCGGGAACCAGTGAGATCCGTCGCATGCTGATCGGTCGCGAACTCTTCAACGAAACCCGCTAACGGAGCTGTCCATGGCAATCCTGCACACCCAGCTCAAACCTCGTTCGGCGGAGTTCGCGGCCAACAGCGCGGCGATGCTTGCCCAGGTCGACGCGCTGCACACCCTACTCGCCCAGGTCCAGCAAGGCGGCGGCGCCAAGGCCCAGGAACGGCATACCTCACGCGGCAAACTGCTGCCCCGTGAGCGGATCAATCGCCTGCTCGACCCTGGTTCGCCCTTTCTGGAAATCAGCCAACTGGCCGCTTACGAAGTCTATGGTGAAGAGGTTCCCGCCGCTGGAGTGATCGCCGGCATTGGCCGGGTCGAAGGCGTCGAATGCATGATCGTCGCCAACGACGCGACCGTGAAAGGCGGTTCGTACTACCCGCTGACGGTGAAAAAGCACCTGCGCGCCCAGACCATCGCCCAACAGAATCGCCTGCCGTGCATCTACCTGGTCGACTCCGGCGGCGCCAACCTGCCGCGTCAGGATGAAGTGTTCCCGGACCGCGAGCACTTCGGGCGGATCTTCTTCAACCAGGCCAACATGAGCGCCATGGGCATCCCGCAGATCGCTGTGGTMATGGGCTCCTGCACCGCCGGCGGCGCCTATGTGCCGGCCATGGCCGATGAAGCGATCATGGTCCGTCAGCAGGCGACGATTTTCCTTGCCGGCCCGCCGCTGGTGAAAGCCGCGACCGGTGAAGTGGTCAGCGCCGAAGACCTGGGCGGTGCCGATGTGCACTGCAAGATTTCCGGTGTGGCCGACCACTATGCCGACAGCGACGAACACGCACTGGCCCTGGCCCGACGCAGCGTTGCCAACCTCAACTGGCGCAAACTGGGTGAACTGCAACAACTTACGCCAATCGCACCGCTCTACAGCAGCGACGAGTTGTACGGCGTGGTGTCGGCCGATGCCAAGCAACCGTTCGATGTGCGTGAAGTGATTGCGCGACTCGTGGACGGCTCAGTGTTCGACGAGTTCAAGGCGCTGTTCGGTACGACACTGGTCTGTGGTTTTGCACACCTGCACGGCTACCCGATCGCGATTCTTGCGAACAACGGCATCCTCTTCGCCGAAGCTGCGCAGAAAGGTGCGCACTTCATCGAACTGGCCTGCCAGCGCGGGATTCCCTTGCTGTTCTTGCAAAACATTACCGGCTTCATGGTCGGCCAGAAGTATGAAGCCGGCGGCATTGCCAAGCACGGCGCAAAACTGGTCACCGCCGTGGCCTGCGCCAAGGTGCCGAAATTCACCGTGATCATCGGCGGCAGCTTCGGCGCCGGTAACTACGGCATGTGCGGACGGGCCTACGATCCGCGGTTCCTGTGGATGTGGCCGAACGCGCGAATCGGCGTGATGGGCGCCGAGCAAGCCGCGGGCGTGCTGGTACAGGTCAAGCGCGAACAGGCGGAACGCAGCGGTCATCCGTTCTCCGACGCCCAGGAAGCCGAGATCAAGCAACCGATCCTCGATCAGTACGAAGAACAGGGCCACCCCTACTATTCCAGCGCCCGGTTGTGGGACGACGGCGTCATTGACCCGGCGCAAACCCGCGACGTGCTGGCCCTGGCCTTGTCTGCATCGCTGAATGCACCTATCGAACCGAGCCGCTTCGGCGTGTTCCGGATGTGATCTGGAGAAAACCATGAGCGACTTCAATACCCTCGAACTGCTGACCGACCCGCGTGGTTTCGCCACGCTGTGGTTGAGTCGCGAGGCGAAAAACAACGCCTTCAACGCCGAAATGATCCGCGAACTGATCCTCGCGCTGGACAAGGTCCAGAGCAACCCGAGCCTGCGTTTTCTGCTGGTGCGTGGGCGGGGCAAGCATTTCAGCGCTGGCGCTGACCTGGCCTGGATGCAGCAATCGGCCGAACTCGATTATCACACCAACCTTGACGACGCTCGCGAGCTGGCCGAGTTGATGTACAACCTCGCCAAGCTGAAAATCCCGACGCTGGCGGTAGTCCAGGGTGCGGCCTATGGCGGCGCATTGGGCTTGATCAGTTGCTGCGACATGGCGATTGGTGCCGATGACGCGCAATTCTGCCTGTCGGAAGTGCGCATCGGCCTGGCACCGGCGGTGATCAGCCCTTTCGTTGTGCAAGCCATCGGCGAACGGGCCGCACGCCGTTATGCGCTGACCGCTGAACGTTTCACTGGCCAACGTGCTCAGGAAATCGGCCTGCTCAGCGAAAGCTATCCGGCCAGCGAACTGGAGTCTCAGGTCGAACAATGGATCAACAATCTGTTGCTCAACAGCCCGCACGCCATGCGCTCAAGCAAGGAGCTGCTGCGTGAAGTCGGCAACGGAGCCCTGAACCCGGCGTTGCGCCGCTATTGTGAAAACGCGATCGCCCGAATTCGCGTCAGTCCTGAAGGTCAGGAAGGCTTGCGGGCGTTCCTGCAGAAGCGTCCGCCAAGTTGGCAGCCTGAATCCACCACCAAGGAGCTGCGTTGATGAGCGCCCCTGTTCTCACCACCTTGCTGGTGGCAAACCGTGGCGAAATTGCCTGCCGAGTGATGCGTACCGCCAAGGCGCTGGGCCTGACCACCGTGGCCGTGCACAGCGCCACCGATCGCGATGCGCGGCACAGCCGCGAGGCAGACATCCGCGTCGACCTGGGTGGCAGCAAAGCGGCTGACAGCTACCTGCAAATCGACAAACTGCTCGCTGCCGCCAAGGCCAGCGGCGCTCAGGCGATTCACCCGGGTTATGGCTTTCTCTCGGAGAACGCCGGATTCGCGCGCGCCATTGAAGCCGCCGGTTTGATTTTCCTCGGCCCACCCGCTTCGGCCATTGACGCCATGGGCAGCAAATCCGCCGCCAAAGCCTTGATGGAAACCGCTGGCGTACCGCTGGTACCGGGTTATCACGGCGAAGCTCAGGACCTGGAAACCTTCCGCGATGCCGCCGAGCGCATCGGCTATCCGGTGCTGCTCAAGGCGACTGCCGGTGGCGGTGGTAAAGGCATGAAAGTGGTCGAGGACGTCAGCCAGTTGGCCGAAGCCCTGGCCTCGGCACAGCGTGAAGCGCAATCTTCGTTTGGCGATTCGCGGATGCTGGTGGAAAAGTACCTGCTCAAACCACGGCATGTGGAAATCCAGGTCTTCGCTGATCAGCACGGTAACTGCCTGTACCTCAACGAACGTGATTGCTCGATTCAACGTCGTCACCAGAAAGTCGTCGAAGAGGCGCCCGCCCCCGGCCTGAGCGCGGAACTACGCAAAGCCATGGGAGAAGCGGCCGTCCGTGCGGCGCAAGCGATCGGTTATGTCGGCGCAGGTACCGTGGAGTTTCTGCTGGATTCGCGCGGTGAGTTCTTCTTCATGGAGATGAACACGCGCCTGCAGGTCGAGCACCCGGTTACAGAAGCCATTACCGGCCTCGATCTGGTGGCGTGGCAGATTCGCGTCGCCCAAGGCGAGCCGCTGCCCATGACTCAGGCGCAGGTGCCATTGCTCGGCCATGCGATTGAAGTGCGTTTGTATGCTGAAGACCCAAGTAATGACTTCTTGCCGGCCACCGGACACCTGGCGCTATACCGCGAGTCAGCTGCGGGCCCGGGCAGGCGCGTCGACAGCGGTGTCGAGGAAGGCGACAGCATTTCGCCGTTCTATGATCCGATGCTTGGCAAGCTGATCGCCTGGGGCGAGGACCGCGAACAGGCTCGTTTGCGGCTGCTGAGCATGCTGGATGAGTTCGCTATTGGCGGGCTGAAGACCAACATCAACTTTCTGCGCCGAATCATCGGTCACCCGGCTTTCGCTGCATCTGAGCTGGATACCGGATTCATCCCACGCTATCAGGAACAATTACTGCCAGCGCCAAACGAACTCAGCAATGAGTTCTGGCAAGCCGCTGCCCAAGCCTTTGCGCAAAGCCAGGCACACCATGTACGCGCCGATGACCCGGGTTCACCATGGGCCGTTGGTAACGGTTTCCGTGCCGGCTTGCCAGCAGAAACCACGCTGCACTTAAGCTGCGAAGACCAGGACCGAGCAATCACCCTGGCCCCCGCCGACACCCGCAACGCCGAGCTCAACGGTGAGCAATTGCTGATCGAGTATCACGGCTTGCGTCGTCAGCATCGCGCCATCCGCCAGGGTGAAACCCTGTACCTGCAATGGGAAGGTGAGCTGCGCTGCATCAAACCTTACGACCCGATCGCCGCGGTCGAAGCCAGCCATAGTCATCAGGGCGGTCTGACCGCGCCAATGAATGGCAGCATCGTCCGTATATTGGTAGCGCCAGGGCAAACGGTCGAAGCCGGTGCGCAACTGGTGGTACTGGAAGCCATGAAGATGGAGCACAGCATTCGTGCGCCCCATGCAGGTGTGGTGAAGGCCTTGTATTGCCAGGAAGGCGAGATGGTCAACGAAGGCAGYGCGTTGGTGGAGCTGGAATAATCGCGGTCTGATGACAGGTCCTACGCCGTAGGACCTGTCTGACTAGAACTTGGCAGTTGCCTGCACCACTACTCCGATAATTCGGCACTCATCAGTAAACAGGACTTTCGGGTAGGTCGGGTTCAGCGGCACGAGATACCGTTGGCCACTCTCTTCGATCAACTTGCGGAACGTCGCTTCGGCGCTGTCTGGCCACTGCGCGATCACCAGTTTGCCGGGTACGGCCTCAACTGCCGGGTCGACCAGAATCAGCATGTCTTGCGCAATACTGATGCCGCTCGGTGCGGTCATCGCATCGCCGACCACGACCAGCCAGAACGCCGGGCCTTGGGCGTGATAATCCGATAACTCGTGACGTCCCTTGGCATAAGCGGCCGGCGCAGTCTCGCGCACCTCACTGATACCACGCCAGTCACTGACCGGGTAGCGGAAGTACGGGTTGTATTTTTGCGCCAGCGACACCTCGTAATCGCCCTCTTGTGCCTCGTCACTCGCAAGCTCGGGTTCCCTGATCACCAGGGCGACTTCGAGAAACCCCAGCCCCAGCTCCCGAAGCACCCGGTTCATATCCTCGAGGCTGGGCTGGCGACGCTTGTTCAGCCAATGGCCGACGCCACCCTGAGACATTGCGAGACGCTCTGCGAGCTTTTCCTGAGTGATTTTGAGTTCACTCATCTTGGCCTTGACCAACTCAATCCATTTATCCATGGGCGGAACAATACTTCGCGTAGTCGGACCCTCAACACACACATTGTAGTATTTAATTTCTCGTCATAAATACAATTTGTACTAGGATTCAAATTACTCAATCGCCCCACTCACGGAGCATTACCCACCATGGATATCACCCGCAAAGACACGGCCGAACAAGAAATCGACGCGAACTTCACCTCGCTCAAGGGCTGTGCGGCAGCCCAACGCGCCCTGGATTATTACTTGAAACCAACTGTTTCAGAATTCGAAGTCGCAGAACGATTTTTCGATGTAAACCGTAACGTCAGCAGTGAGGAAGCTCTGGTCCATGCATCGGACTTGCTGCGCTGTGCCGCCGCGACCGCTTACGAGTCGGCAGACAACCTGCATGGTGCAAGCCGCGACCTGGCATTTTCAGTGGTACACATRATCGACATGGCCAAGGCCATGGTGGACAGGTCCCTGGACGGTGACCAGAAAGGATGAGCAGGAAAACACAATTAGAGACGCTGCGATCTGACTCAGCTGCAGACGTTTGGGGCAGCCACAGGAAAATTTTCCTATAAGGCAGGTGAAAACATTTGACTTGCAAATGATAATGATTATTATTGCATGCAGCTGATCGCGAGATCAGTCGATAGACCAAGAGACCTTAGGTCGGACTCCTGGAATATCTCCTCATCAGGCTAATCACGGTTTTTGACCCGGCTTTTTGCCGGGTCTTTTTTTTGCCAGTTTTTCTGGCTATGGCTTCAGGCTAATGAAGACGGGTGCTGCTGAATTCGATGGCGCGGATGATATCAAAAGAGCATCTTTTTGCAACAGACCGCTCAAGCACGGGCTTTAGTCCACCCAAAACAGCACTTGAGAATCAATCGCAGAAACACTAAGCTGCGGCTGCGTCAAGGACGACGCCCCCCATATTATCCCCGCGCAAATTGCCCTCGGTTTTCCCACCCTTGCGTGTAAAGTAACAGCCATAAAAATCATACTCAGGAATAGATTATGACCGTGGCCCACCGCTCCTTTGAGATCACCGCCAACTTCGACAGCGGCAACATCGAGGTGCTGGATATCAGCAATCCGTTACAAGCCTTGCTGGCCATCAAACCCGATACCCGCAGTCAGCATTTCCAGTGGTTTCACTTCAAGGCCAGTGGTCTGCACGTCGGCCAGGAACATTGGTTTCGACTGAACAACGCCAGTAAATCCTCTTATAACAAGGCATGGGACGGTTACCAGGCGGTAGCCTCGTATGACCATGTCAACTGGTTCCGTGTGCCGACGATCTTTGAAGGCGACTGCCTGCGCTTCAGCCTCGAAGCCACCGAGACTCACGCCTGGTTTGCCTACTTTGAACCCTACAGCCGCGGACGCCACGATTGGCTGATCGACCAGGCGTTGAGCAAGGCTGGCACCGAACTGCTGGCCACCGGCAAAAGCGTCGAAGGCCGGGATATTCAATTGTTGCGCAAAGGCAGCGGCGCCGAGGGCCAGCGCAAGGTCTGGATCATCGCCCAGCAGCATCCTGGCGAACACATGGCCGAGTGGTTCATGGAAGGTGTCATCGAACGTCTGCAACAGCACAATGATCCCGAGTTGAACAAACTGCTGGCCAGTGCCGATTTGTACCTGGTGCCGAACATGAACCCGGACGGCGCCTTCCATGGTCACTTGCGGACCAACGCCATGGGCAAGGATCTCAACCGCGCCTGGCAGAGCGCGAGCCAGGACACCAGCCCGGAAGTACTCTTCGTTCAACAGCAAATGGAGAAGTACGGTGTCGACCTGTTCCTCGATATCCACGGCGATGAAGAAATCCCCTACGTGTTCACTGCTGGCTGCGAAGGAAACCCGGGCTATACCCCGCGAATCGCCAAGCTCGAAGAGCACTTTCGCAGTCATCTGAAACACCTGACCCGAGACTTCCAGACCACCCACGGCTACGCCCGCGACCTCCCGGGCCAGGCCAACATGACCCTGGCCTGCAACAGCGTCGGCGAGAAGTTCGATTGCCTGTCGTTTACGCTGGAGATGCCATTCAAGGACAACAACGACGCACCGAATGCCCGCACCGGCTGGTCGGGCAAGCGTTCGATGCATCTGGGCAAGGATGTGTTGTCGACGATTGCGGAGATGGTTGGCACCCTGCGTTGATGCCTCTCAATGGCTGCATGCCGGTACGACGTGCAGCCATTTTTCACTCGACGGCGCTGGTCTATTGGCTGCTGACGCTAAAAAGCAGCGCACCTGAGCGATACGCCGTGCCAGCCGATCAGTGATCCTTGCCGTGCAACATGCTTTGCAACACCCCATCACGACGCACCCAGCCATGGAACAGCGCCGCTGCCAGGTGCGACAGAACGGTCAGAAACAGCACGTACGCCAGATACCCGTGGGCCGTACGCAGGAAGGCGAACAGCAGCGCATTCGCCGGCACAATCGAGGGTAACTGCCACGAACTGCCGAGCATCACCGGATCCCCTGCTGCCGAAATCATCGCCCAGCCCAGCAACGGCAGGATCAGCATCAACGCGTAAAGCAGCCCATGCGATACCTTGGCCGCCAATGCCTGCCAGCCCGGCAAGTCTGCCGGCAATGGCGGCTGGCGAGTCGAAAAGCGTACAAACAGACGCACAATCACCAACAGCAAAATCGCCACGCCCAACGGTTTGTGCAGGTGGATCAGCCATTCATGGCGCTCGGAGACTGACGCGACCATGCCGGTACCGATAAACAGCATGGCGATGATCATCACCGCCATCAGCCAATGCAGCAGCCGCGCCAGCGGAGTGAAATGATGAGGGTGCGCGCTCATTGTGGCGACTCCTGTTTGGCGGTGGGTAACTGCTCGACTTGAGCGGTTCGACGCAGGTAAGAACGGGCATAAGCTGCCGAACGTGCGGCCAGCAACGGGTCCTCGGAACCCTCGATACCGCTCGGCAAGACCAGCGGGTCGTAATTGATGTCGCGGCATTCGCCATCGTTTTGCGCCTGGGCACTTTCCAGCACCAGCGTCCCGGCGTTCAGGACCTTGCGCTCACCCAGCCAGGCCTTGCTGGCGTCGTTGATCGGGTCGGCAGCCGTTGCCAGCGTGATATTCAGCTGCCAACGCAACGGCCCGCTCTTCAAGCGCTGGAGCAGATCCTTTTCAAGAAAGTCCGCACCTTCGGGGGCACTGGCGCCGACCGCATCTCGCGCCACGGGGACCACGCTCCAGCGCACGGCCTGACGCTGACCCGCGGCGTTGACCAGATAAAAAGCGTTGATGCCATTGTAGGTCTCGGTCACGTAACTGGCCGATGGCTTGGCGCTCTTGATCCATTGCAGGAACGGCACGGTTTCCGGGTGTGTGGCAAAAAACGCCGGGACGCTCGCAGGATTGGGTTTGCCGGTGGCCGGATCGGGTGTCTGGGCCTGTTGTAGCTGATAAAAGGCTTCAGGCGTGCCCACCGGGAACACCGGCATGCTGTTCATTCCCGTGCGCCATTGCTGACCGTTGGCCTGCTTGAAGCGCAACGCCAGGCTGCGGATCGGCACGCTGCTGTCCGGTGCGTAGGGATTGCCGCTGGGCAACGCAAAACGCCCGACAACCGGCGTTCGCGCTGCGCTGAAGACCTGGGCGGTTGAATACGGGCGCGCCTCGCTGCTGCTTTCAAAATACCCGGCCACGCACACGCCCTTGGCGTGATTGCGCCGAAAGCCCGGGTGTACGCCATTGTTTTTCTCCAGCACGTCGACCAGCGCTTTTGGTGTCAGACGCTGTGGGTCAAACGTGCCATTGACGTAGGCAAAGGCCCCGGCCAGTGTGGCGACTACCGCGCCGATACCGGCCAGGCGCAAAGCCAGGCTCACGCGGCTCAAGGGAATTTTGTCAGGCCGTGGCGGCGGTGAACGATCAACCATGTGAACATCTCCAGGGCCGTGGGCCACCGGTGGAAAGGATCAATCAGACGAAGCCCGCAGAGGTTTATTCCACGGTCCGGTATTTATTTTTCCACTGCTGGAATAACCTCCACTGCCGGACGTCTTCCTGATCCGAAGCGTAATGACTAGCCAGCATTCCATGAACGATCTCGACGAACCGTTACGTGAACTCATCCCCAGGCTGCGGCGTTTTGCCGTGTCGCTGACGCGCAACCCCAGCAACGCTGACGATCTGGTGCAGTCGTGCCTGGAGCGGGCGCTGTCGGGATGGGGCGACAAACGCCCGGACGGCGATTTGCGCGCCTGGCTGTTTTCGATTCTGTATCGACAGTTTCTCGACGCCCATCGACGCTCAAGGCGCTACGCGCGAATGCTTGAGTTCTTCACCGGTCGCGACGAAGCCCAGCCCTCGGTCGAGCGCACGGTGTTGGCACAATCGACGCTGCAAGCCTTCGACAAACTGACCACCGAGCAACGCGCGCTGTTGCTCTGGGTCTCGGTGGAAGGCTTGAGTTACAAGGAGGTCGCCGAGATTCTCGACGTTCCTACCGGCACCGTGATGTCTCGCCTGTCCCGCGCTCGCCAGGCCTTGCGCCAGCTCAGCGACGGCGAAATCACCAGCCCTTCTTTGCGGATACTCAAATGATCAGCATGCCCCCAAGCGTCAGTGACCTGCACGCCTACGTCGACCATCAACTCGACGACGCGGACCGGCGACGGGTGGAAACGTACCTGGCGGCCAACCCGCACGTTGCCGAGCAGGTTCAGGCCTGGCAACAGGACGCCCAGCAACTGCGTGCAGCCTTGAGCGGCGCCTTGCAGCAACCGCCCAACCCGAACCTCGACCCCAGTGTGATTCGCCAACGTCTGAAACGACAGTCCCGCCGCCACTTGGCCAGCGCCGCCGTGTTGCTGATCGCGGTCAGCGTCGGTGGCCTGGGCGGCTGGCAAGCGCGGGAAATGACCATGGTGGGTGCAACCCTACCGATGACTGACGCACTGCAGGCGTACCGGATGTTCGCCCAGCAAGGCATCCTGCCGGCCGATTACACCGTCACCGATGACGGCGATATGCAGCGCTGGCTCGACCATTACTTCTCCCAGGCCAATCGCCTGCCGGACCTCGCCAACTCGGGGTTCAAACCGGTCAGCGGGCGGTTGTTGAGCACCGAGCAAGGTCCCGCAGCGATGGTGATGTACGAAGACCAGAGCGGCCGCAAGATCAGTTTCTACGTCCGTCCGCCAGGCCCGAAAAACTACCTGCTGCCACGCGGCAGTCGCAGCGACGGCGAGTTGCAGGCCGAGTACTGGTCGGGGCCCGGGTACAACTATGCGATGGTCAGCGAGGCCCGGGATCCGGCGACGCAGATGCTCAAGCAAGAGCTAAGGTTCTAATGCTCACATCGAATCAGGCTGACTGAACGGTGATTTCCAAAGGCAAAAAGCTGTACCAACCGCCTGTTTTGGTC